>NZ_JAJAPB010000018.1 GCF_026226615.1 Geovibrio ferrireducens | reverse complement strand
AAGGTAGTTATAAGAAATTCCACTAAGGAAGTCAACTACTTTTTTTAAAAGTTTTGCTGACCTTTTTCGCGGCATATTCTCTTGTGAAACAACTTAACTCTTTAAACTTTTCCGCTGCTCTCCGCGACATTCAAGTCCGGCTCTCAGCGGAAGGTTGTTATACGAAAACGGCAGACTTAAGTCAACATCTTTTTAAAGAAAATTTAAAAAAGATTCCTGCCCGCATTATCTGTCATCATCATATCTGCCAGAACAAGCGCTGACATGGCTTCTGCGACGGGGACAACTCTGGGGGCGACACATGCATCGTGCCTCCCTCTGGTGATTATCTCCCTCTCATTACCGAAGAGATCAATTGTTTTCTTGGGTACGGTTATTGATGATGCAGGTTTTACAGGGAAACGGAAAACAATGTCCTGACCTGTTGTGATACCGCCGAGGGTTCCGCCCGCATTATTGGAAAGGAAGCCGTATTTCGATATTTCATCGTTATTTTCGCTTCCTCTGAGAGTTGCCGCCTCAAAGCCTCTGCCGAACTCTATTCCCTTAACGGCAGGTATTGAGAGGATCGCCTTTGCCAGCTCCGCTTCGATCCGATCGAAAACGGGCTCGCCGATTCCCACGGGTACACCCTTTATAATAACTTCAACAACCGCTCCAATGGAGTCGCCTTGTTCCGAAATACTTAATATAAGACTTCTCATTTTTTCCGCAACGTTTCTGTCTGCGCATCTCACCGGATTTTTTTCTATGAAGTCTGCGTCAAACTCCGCTGCCCTGACATCACCCACCTGCTTTACATGCCCTGTGATGCTTATGCCTTTCTGCGCAAGCAGCTTTCTGGCCACAGCACCGGCGCATACTCTGCCTATTGTTTCCCTTGCGGAGCTTCTGCCGCCGCCTCTGTAGTCACGCAGACCGTATTTGGAAGTATATGTGAAGTCCGCATGACCGGGGCGGAAGAGATCCTTGACCTCGCTGTAGTCCTTTGATCTCTGGTTCTCATTATATACAAGCATCATTATAGGGTGGCCTGTGGTTTTGCCCTCGAATACTCCGCTGTGGAACTCCACCCTGTCCTTTTCATCTCTGGGAGTACTGACATCGCTCTGCCCCGGACGGCGGCGGTTCAGCTCAAGCTGAACATCATCCTCTGTGAGTTCCAGCCCTGCGGGACATCCGTCCAGCACGACACCGACCGACTTTCCGTGGCTTTCGCCGAAAGTTGCTATTCTGAAATTTCTGCCGAATATGCTTCCGCCCATTATATATGCTCCTATTGTTTCACAAGCCACATGCCGACAAGCGCAGCAGTCAGACTTAAGAAGAGATTTGCGAATACGTTTGCCGAACCGGCAAGATACCTGCCTTCGTCAAAAAGCAGGATTGTCTCAACACTGAATGTTGAAAAGGTTGTGAAGGCACCGAGAAACCCGGTTCCGATAAGTAGCCGCAGGTTTTCGCCCGATGTGCTGCGAAAGAAAAGTGAACCAATAACACAGCCGAGGAGGAATGAACCGGAGACATTCACAAAAAAGGTTCCCAGAGGATAACGGCCGCCCAATATAAGGAGAGACGCCTTTGAAACTCCGTATCTCGCTACGGCTCCGAAGAAACCGCCCGCTCCTATGAGGAGAATTTTTACCATGAGTCCTTCCCTCCGCCCGTTTAGCTGCAATATTTCTTTAAAAAATTTCCGTTTACTTATCCGTATTATGCACATATATATTAACCATGACAGACATTCAAGGCATAATAGTTCTGATATGTATTGCGGCGGTTATTCTGAATCTGCCGTTCGGCTACTTAAGACGTTTTACCAGAAGGTTTTCGCTTCCATGGTTCGCCTGTATTCATATACCGATTGTTTTCGTTGCTGTTATAAGGATAAGCACGCACACTCCGTGGGCGTATGCACCGCTGTTTCTGGTGATGAGTATAATTGGACAGATGATAGGATACAGGATTAAGCTGCGCCGCAGCGGGGAGCAGCAGGAGCGGTAAACCGATTCACCGCCCCTTTGTCCGTTTCTATTCCTCTTCGGGCATTTCGTAATTTTCCTCTGACTCTTCCGAAACTTCCGCCTTTTCCACCTTCACTTTTGGCATCATTTTCTCCACCTTGCGGCAGGTTATTATGAATGCGCTGTGGTTGAATGTCCACATCTCAGGCCTCACAGACCTGCCGTCCACCTTCCACGGGCGTTTGATAAGCTCGAAAGAGTTTATCTCATCGAAACAGCCCGCCTCACGCAGTGCATCCACGCATGACTTAACCTGAAGGATTGTAGGCAGATAACACACAAAAAGCCCGCCCTGACGAAGCCCTGTCTCAAGGTGAGGCACAACCTGCCACGGCTCAGGCAGATCAAGCAGAACCCTGTCATACTCGCCGTCTATGCCTTCATATATGTTGCGTACCTGAATATCGTGGTTGGATGCTTCACCGTAAAATTCCGCAATGAATTTTGCCGCATCCCCTGCGAAATCCTCACGGAGTTCGTAGCTGGTCAGCGTTCCCTGTCTGCCCAGCGCGCGGAGGATAGCTATGGAAAGCGCACCCTGCCCTACTCCTGCCTCAAGGACATTAAGTCCGGGGTATATATCCCCTTCCATGAGCATTGCTGCGGTATCTTTCGGATAAATGATCTGCGCGCGGCGTTTGATGTTCATTATGTAGTCGATGTAAGTGGGCTTGAGCACTCTGTAGCGGACACCCTTTGAAGCGGTGATTATTCCGCCGTCCAGCAATTTAACTATTTCGTCATGCTCTATGAAGCCGTACTGAGTGGTGAACCGCAGCCCCTCACGCAGCTTGGTCATATGGCGCTTGCCTCTTTCCTCGTCAATAAGAATGACGTTGGTTCCGTATTCTATTTTATTCATTTAACTTTCTCCACCAGACGGCAGAATGTGCATTTATCCATGAAGGATTCCATTCCGCAGGTCTGACATATTTTCATTTCTTCCTGATTTGCTTTTGAGCGGTCTTTATCCTTAACCCTGTCGAGAAACTTTGTGTAAAAGAAAATCTCAGTGCCGGGCATATTTTCCTCGATTGTGCTGAGCGCCTCCTTGAAAATAAGGCTTGTTGCGCCCTTGCTCATAGGGCATTCCTCCATAACATAGTCTATTCCGTTGAGGATGGCAAATGCCGCTGTCTCCCTCTCGGTGAGACGCACAAGGGGCTTCACCTTCTTTTTCAGCGTGTTTCCTCCGGCAGGGAGCACAGGGTAGGTGTTGTCCATGTATTCATCATGCCAGTGCATTATGTTAGCCAGAAGGCGGGAGGATTCATCATCCAGATTATGCCCTGTTGCCACAACATCGAACCCGCCGTCGTATGCTGTTTTATTGAAATAGTATCTCTTGATTGTCCCGCAGACTGCGCAGTCCTCTCTTTTGGCGCGCCGCGCTGCGAAAGGAACCGGATGTCCCTTCTCCCTGAGATCAACTATTATTGATTTCAGTCCGAATTTTTCGGCAAAGGCGTTTACCTTATCCTTTGAGCGGTCGGAATATCCGTTTATTCCCAAATCTATATACATTCCGGTGACATCGCATCCGAGCTTGTGGAGCACATGCCAGAGAACAAGGCTGTCCTTCCCGCCGGAGACACAGACCATGATCTTGTCTGTCTTGCGGAACATCCGGTAATATTTGATGGATTTCAATGCCTGCTCAATGAAGTACTCATTGAAGTGCTCTTTGCAGAAGGCGGCATTGGCGCGGCGGATGTTTATCACCGCATCGCCCTTACATTTCACACACTTCATCAGCCGCCGCTCACAACGTTTATGATTTTGATCGTCTGCCCGCTGTACACATGAATATCATGGGTAAGAAGCTCACCGTCCCTTGTCACAAGGGTGGTTGACTCCTTCAGGTTGAGCTTTTTTAATATATCTTTAAGCGGAGCGGGGGAGACTTCCTCTGCCCTGCCGTCGCTAAATTCGACCTTGACCAAAATTACCTCCGTAATTCCTTTCGCCGAACCAACGTCCTGTGGTTCGGCTGAAACCGCTCGCGCCGCTTAAAAAGCGGCTTTGCTACGCACGGCGCAAGTCCATCCATGGACTTGTTTAACATATGCGGTGTACAAAGATTCAGTTTCTTAGGGAGAGAGTTTGAGAGAACCCTTTCTTTACTGTAAAAGAAAGGGTTCTCTCAATTTAAGAATCCTTATAAGAAAGAAATCAGCGCAGTCTTGCGCCGAAGTCTTTTTCCAGTTTTGCTATGGCGTTTCTGAGAACAGCGTTGGTTTCCTCATCTGTGAGCGTTTTTTCAGGATCTGAGAAGAAGATTCTGAATGCGAGGCTTATCTCCTCTTCCCCAAGTCCCTTGCCGGAGTAAGTATCAAAGAGGGTAACGCTTTCAATGAGTTTGCTCTCTTTTGAAACCGCATCGGTTATATCCGCAGAGCGGACTGACGTTGACACGGCTATGGAGAAATCCTTAAACACTGTGGGCAGTTTGGAGAATTTGGAATATTTCTTCTTCTCAAGCCCTGTTGCGAGGAGTTTTTCAAGGAAAATTTCGCAGACACATAAGGGCTGATCGGAATCCACAGCCTCAAGTGTGTCAGGGTGGAGCTCACCGAAGAAGCCGAGAGATTCGCCGTCCAGCATTATTTCGGCGGATTTGCCGGGGTGCATGAACGGTCTTTCGGAGCGGACGTAGCTTACTTTGCCGAGGTTATAACCGGCAAGTATGTTCTCCACTATACCCTTAAGAGCGTAAAAGGCTTCTTCAACGGGCTTGGTGTTCCATGAGAGCCCCCAGTAGCCGCCGTAAACAGCGAAGGCGAGCCTTGTTTCCTGATAGGGGATGCCTTCGCCGTCTTTTATGTAAACTGATGATGTTTCAAATATATTAGCCGCTTTTGCTCCGCGGTTAACATTGTAGAGTATGGTTGATACAACGCCGGGGAAAACGTAAGTGCGCAGTGCGTTCATATCCTCTGAAATGGGGTTTTTGAGGATTACAAAGCGCTCTTTATCATCAAAGATGCTTAAAAATTTGTCGCTCATGAAGGAATAGTTCACCGCCTCGGAAAAGCCGAGTGAGGCGAGCTTGTTCTGGAGCAGCCTTTTATGAGTGAGCAGAGGCATAAGCCTGTCGCTGTCAGCGGGGATGAGAGGCACGGTTGCCTTGATGTTGTCATAGCCGTAAAGCCTTGCAACCTCTTCCGCCACATCCTGCCATCTTTCGATGTCCACCCTCCATGAGGGGGATGAGACTTTGTAGCCTTCTGAGCACTTTTCTGCGTCCATTCCGACAGATGCGAGGATTTTCAGCATTTCATCCGTGCTTATCTCAGTTCCGAGGAGCGCATTCACCTTTTCGGGAGTGAACACAACTTCTGGTTTGGTAACTTTTTTATAGTCATTGGAAAGAACACCTCTGCAAACTGAGCCGCCTGCGAATGAGGCAAGCAGGCTTGCCGCGTAGTCCACCATGCGGATTGTGTTTACAGGGTCGATTCCCCTTTCGTATCTGTAGGATGAGTCGGTCTGCATGCCGAGTCTTCTCGCGGTGAGGCGTGTGCTCTCAGGCTTGAAGTAGGCGCACTCAAGGAAAACATCCGTAGTGTCGTCACTTATGCCGGAATGTTCGCCGCCCATGATTCCGGCTACGGCAAGCGCTTTTTCCTCATCGCAGATGAGAAGCATGTAGTCTTTCAGCACCCTCTCCTTTTCATCAAGGGTGAGAAGTTTTTCGCCCTCTGTGGCGTTGCGGACTATTATGCCGTTTTTTATCATGCGAAGATCAAATGTATGAAGCGGCTGGCCGTATTCGAACATCACATAGTTGGTTACATCCACCACGTTGTTTATGGGGCGCACACCTGCGGCGCGCAGCCTGTTCTGCACCCAGAGGGGGGACGGGGCGATTTTCACTCCTTTTATCACTCTGCCGAGGTAAACAGGGCACTTCTCTTCATCATTAACTTTTACATATGAATAGTTTGAAGCGGCATCAGCCGTTTCCTCAAGCTTAAATTCCTTTGTTTTCAGAGGGCGGCCGTATATGGCGGCTATTTCACGGGCAATGCCCACAACGCTGAGACAGTCCGACCTGTTAGGAGTTATGGACACCTCAAGCACAGTATCACCCAGACCGAGAACCTCATTTATATCCGCACCGAGAGGGAGATATTCGGGCAGGGGCATTATTCCGTCAGACTTTTCCGCCAGACCAAGCTCCGCCTCGGAGCAGATCATGCCGCAGGATTCTATTCCGCGGATTTTTGCTCTCTTGATTTTGAAATTTCCGGGGAGCACGGCATCAATCTTGGCAAATGGGATGGTCTGCCCCGCCGCAACGTTCGGCGCACCGCAGACAACCTGATATTCCTCTGTTCCGTCCGTAACCCTGCAAAGGGAGAGCTTGTCGGCGTCAGGGTGCTTTTCGCGGTGGAGAACCTTCGCAACGACTGTGTTTTCGGCCCTTTCGGATTTATGTACCCCTTCGATCTCAAGCCCCGCCATTGTGAGCCTGTGGCAGAGATCGTTTATTTCTATGCCTGATATATCTACAAATTCATTTAACCAGCTTACGCAGACTTTCATTATATTAACTCCTAAAACTGCCTCAAGAATTTAAGGTGATTCTCAAAGAAGAGGCGTAAATCGTCTATGCCGTATTTCAGCATGGCGATACGCTCGATACCCATACCGAAGGCAAAGCCTCTGTATTTTTCCGAATCATAGTCCACATGCTTGAACACGGCAGGGTCAACCATTCCGCAGCCGAGAATCTCAAGCCAGCCCGTCTGTTTGCACACACGGCAGCCTTTGCTTCCGCAGATTACGCAGCCCATATCCACCTCTGCGCTGGGCTCGGTGAAAGGGAAGAAGCTTGGGCGGAAGCGCACGGGCACGTTATCGCCGAACATCTTCTGTATAAATACGGTGAGGATACCTTTCAGGTCGCCGAAAGTGGTTCTTTCATCCACGAGGAGCCCCTCAACCTGATGAAACATGGGCGTGTGGGTTATGTCGCTGTCACAGCGGTAAACCTTTCCGGGAGCGATTATCTTCACAGGAGGCTTGTTTTTCAGCATTGTACGCACCTGCACGGGAGAAGTGTGGGTACGCATAAGTATTTCATCTGTTATGTAAAACGTGTCCTGCATGTCTCTTGCGGGGTGCTCTTTGGGGATGTTGAGCGCCTCGAAATTGTAGAAGTCATGCTCGACCTCCGGCCCTATGGCCACTTCAAAACCCATGGCGCTGAAAATATCCACTATCTCGTCAAAAACTCTGGTAACAGGGTGTATACTCCCCGATGTAAAAGGAAGACCGGGGAGTGTTATGTCCAGAGATTCGCCGGTGAGTCTGGCGTTTTTCTCGGCGCTTTTAAGCTCAAGCTCCCTGGCATCGTGCAGGGCTTCGAAATCCGTACGGAGCGCACCGATTTTTGTTCCCGCCTCTTTTTTATCCTCATGGGAGGATATGTCCTTGAGCTGCCTGTTAAGGTTGCTTATTAGCCCGTTTTTACCGAGATATTTCACTTTCACCTGATACAGGGCATCAAGAGTGGCTGCCTGAGCAATCTCCGTCCTGTAACTTTCGAGTCCGCTTATGTCGAGCTGCATTTATCGTTCTCCGCTTTATTTCGCAAAATCATTAGAACAAGCATGATATTAAAAACAGGTGCAAAATGGCAAGGGATTATTTGAGAAATGTCCGCGCGGGGCATTAACAAATCCTAACACTTTTTGACATTTATTATCATTATACACAACATTTTTCTGATTCCGAGGTTCCATATTACCCCAGCAATATTTTGCGGAGGATATATATGTCACAGGATAATGAAAAAAAAACCGGACTGGGTAGACGCCAGTTCCTTAAGCTCTCAGCAACGGCAATGAGCGCCGCCGCTGTGGGAATGACAGTAGGCTGCGGCAGTTCATCCGGTTCAGATACTCCGGACACTCCCGCTGCTCCCAGAGCAGTTCTCCCCACGAGCGGAGCATGGAAGTTCGGCATCATTTCCGATACCCAGTGGACAAAGGATGATGACGGCAAAAACCCCGCCTCAACAGCAGTGGACATAATCAACAGCCTTAATGACGAATTTGTAAGGCACAAAGTCAAGCTTGTTGTGGCAGTGGGCGACCTCACTGATGATGCTAAACAGAACTTCACGGCAAAGCATATTCCGACAGATACAACTATCAATTACACTCCGTTTGACGGTTTCGGAATAAGGGCGCGCTACGCCCAGAGGCTTTATAACGAAGGCATAGGCTTTTTTCCCCTGAGAGGAAACCATGATGACTCTGCGGCGGCAGCGGCACAGTTCCGCAGCTTTTTCCCTCAGACAACAGGCGGAGTGCACAACGTTTACTCCGTTCAGTCTGATGCCTATTCAGCAGTAAACCCTGACATAAACTGGCTGCCTGAAATTGCCAGAACAAACACCAGCGAATTCACATTAGGCAGAAACTTCTCAAGCCCTTCCGCTGCTGAAACGGATGACATGACCGGACTCTCCTACTCTTTCGATTACGAAAATGTCCGTTTTGTCCTTCTTGATCATTTCAAAGGCGAAGACGGACTTTCACACGACACAACGCCCGTGATAAACGCAGTTGAAACCACTTCAAACCCCATCAGATTTCAGCAGAGCTGGATAGACACACAGCTTGCCGGCAGAAGCTCCGGCACACATGCATTCTGCTTTGCTCACAAAGGGCTGCTCACACAGGATCACACTGACAATATGTTCGGGTACACTGTGAACAGTGTACTCGCACCTGATTTTTCAACCCTTGACTCACCCGGCCTTGATGATTACATCACCAGCCTTGAACAAAACGGAGTGCGCTTCCACATAAACGGGCACGACCATATGCATGACAGAAGCCTTGTCTACACCAAAGACGGTTCCACTGCAAAGGTTCAGCAGCTTGTCTGTGTTTCCAACAGCTCAAAATTCTATACACCGGGAAGCGATGTTGAAAGCACCGCAGCAGCATACGGACTTACACCTGTCAACAAATCAAACGATGCACTCCTCTGGGGAGGCATACGCCAGAAGAACGTAGCTCAGGAGCTTTACTCCGTAGGCTATTATATCTTCACCGTTGACGGGCCCGTTGTCACCGTGGACTTCTACTCATCACCCGCATATACGGAAGACAGTTTCACCACCACCCCCACAATGAACTTCACCAAGAAAGAAACCTTTGGCTACAGCCTCAACGGAGAAGAATATATCATCGCTCAGGGGGGCAGCCTCACAGTAGTTGATTCCACAAGCACAGGCGGAACCAACGCAAAAATAATCAACGGTAAAAACGGTAACCTCCAGCAGGAAACAGCTTCCGGGCGCAGATTTAATCTTCATGTAAACACCGGCTGGCTTACTGCGCAGGACTCACTGAGTGAAATTTTCTTCCTGAACGGTATGACTTATACCATGGGGAGCGAGCAGACAGATGTATTTACACTCTCAATGAGCTATGACTCATCAAAAGTAAGTTCCTCGGAGATTGCCGGGGGCAAATTCGGCATCGCAACAAATGACGATGACGGCACATGGATAAATGCTGTTGATCAGAATTTCGGCGGAGGCAATACATTTGTTCAGCGCGCCTGGCAGGAAGGGGATAAGCTCGGCACTTGGGGCGTTGACACGGCAACAAACACAGTCTGGGCTGTGATAAACTACAACGGCTATTTCGCTGTGGTTAAAGGAATGTAGTTTAATACAATTCCGGCAATTTTCCGTATTACAGTAAATAATTTGATAGGGAAGCCCGAAGCGGCTTCCCTTTCTGACTCATAACAAACCCGGAACTAACCCCTGAAAACAGCGGCAGTTTCAGTTTTATTACTTTAGTGATGATCCTGCTTAACACCGCTTTAGCGCAGCTTCCACTCCGCTTTTCTTTTTTCAAGGAACGCCCTTATCCCTTCCGCCGCGTCCTCAGTGGCGCAGAGTTCGGCAAACACTCTCGTTCCGTTATCTATAGCCGCATGGTAACCCATGTCGTATGAACCGCTGATTCCTCTTTTTCCCGCTGAAACCGCCAGAGGGCTTTTTGCTGCTATGGCATCGGCTATTTCATCTGTCTTCTTTTCCAGTTCCTCATCCGGCACAACCCAGTTCACAAGCCCCATATCATGCATCATATGCGCTGTGAACCTCTCTCCCAGAAGCACCATTTCCATCGCCTTCTTTTTGCCTATGTTCTTGGTGAGCGGGATGCCGGGGCCGGTGCAGATAAGCCCCACATTGACAGCTGTCGTGCCGAACACAGCAGACTGCGCGGCAACAGTCAGGTCGCAGGCGAAACTCAGCCCCGCACCGTTTGCCACACAGTAACCTTTTACGGAGGAGATAACCGGCTTCTTCATATTCGCAATGGTGTGATTATGCATATCCATCAGAGCGATGAACTCAGGAAGCTTTTCATCCTCAACACTTTCCAGAACTTTCAGGTCAATACCCACGGAAAAATGCTTCCCGTTGTTGCGTATGATGATTACACGGACTTCATCGTCATTGTCAAAATCCTTAAGCGCCTGATTAAGGAGCACCGCAAAATCTATGCTGAATGCATTGTTCTCCGCAGCGCGGTTCAGGGTGATATAGCCTTTGTGATTGTTCTTCTCGATGATTATTTCAGAATTGCCCATAGCTCCTCCATATAGAACCATGTTATGTTAAATATCCGGTAAGGGCAATGCAAATGAGAGCAATGGCTCAGAATGACGTGTTTCGGCACAAAAAAGGGAAATCCTGATTAGGATTTCCCTTTTTCGTATCTGATTTGCCGCAAAAATCCGCACGTCCTGTCGGATTTTTGTACACGCTCGCGGTTTGCATAGCAAACCTTCGCTGCGCACGGCGGCAGACGCATCCTGCGGCTGGTTTGAGCAGCTTATACAAAAAAAGGGAAACCCTAATCAGGATTTCCCTTTTTCGTATCCTTCTACAGATAAAACCTTAATACTAAGCGTTTACCTGTTTAACAAGCTGCCTCTTAATTTACCGCTACAAAAAGTACATTCTGTCTTTTTGCAGACACGCTCAGTTGGGTTCAACCCGCCTTCGCTACTTTTGAGCAGCTTTCAAACAGGTCTGCTCGCTAAGCGTTTACCTGTTTAACAAGCTGCTCAAACTGTTCGGGGCTTTTGATAGCCATTTCAGAAAGCGATTTCCTGTCGAGGGTGATGTTTTTTTCTTTCAGCTTGCCGATGAAGGTGCTGTAGCTGAGGCCGTATTGTCTTACGGCGGCTCCGATCCTTATGATCCAAAGAGTTCTGAAGTCGCGTTTTCTGCGTTTTCTGCCTTTGTAAGCCTCAGCAAGAGCACGTTCGCCCTGCTCGCGGCTTTTTTTGTAGACATTGTTCGCTGCGCCTTGAAAGCCTTTGGAGACCTCAAGCCATTTTTTGTGACGTTTGCGGGCTTTGACCCCGCCTTTCGCTCTTGGCACTGTTCGTCCTCCTTACATTAAGCGTACGGCAGCAGTTTTTTGATATTTGCTGCGTCTTGTCCTTCAAGGATGCCAGGGTGGCGCAATGCGCGCTTTCTTCCGCTGCTTTTTGAGGTGAGGATGTGCCTCAAAAAGCCTTTTTTGTACTTAACCTTTCCGCTGCCGGTTACTTTAAATCTTTTGACAGCGCCCTTATGGGTTTTCATCTTAGGCATTAGCCTACCTCCGAAAATTAGTTGTTAACAGGCGAAATGATCATCACCTGCTGACGACCCTGCATCTCAGGTGTCTTTTCCACGACTCCTAAGCCTGTGACGTCCTGCGTCACTCTATTCAAAAGCTCCGTGCCGCTGTCCTGAAACATCATTTCCCTGCCGCGGAAGCGGATCACAAGCTTGACCTTATCCCCTTCTTCGAGGAAACGTCTGATGTGTCTCAGCTTCGTCTGGTAGTCATGATCTTCGATCTTAGGACGGAACTTTATCTCCTTGGTTTCGATCTGGTTCTGGCGCTGTTTTTTGCGCGCCTCACGATCCTTCTTATTCTTCTCGAACTTATATTTGCTGAAGTCCATAACACGGCAAACGGGAGGTGTCGCGCTTGCTGATACCTCGACGAGATCAAGTCCGGCTTCGGCGGCTAATGCCAGAGCCTCCTTTATCGATACCACTCCTCTTTGACTGCCGTCATCAAGAATAAGCCTTACTTCCGCAGAAGTTATTTCCTCATTGATCCTTTCTCTGTCGAGCGATTGCTGTTGCCTGCCGCGTATGACTCACCTCCATAATTCAAGTGACTTATTTATGTCAAGCCCTCTTAATACACTAATATAAGCGGAAAGATCAAGGTTATTTTTATTTTCCCCG
Source organism: Geovibrio ferrireducens (assembly GCF_026226615.1). Classification (NCBI taxonomy): domain Bacteria; kingdom Pseudomonadati; phylum Deferribacterota; class Deferribacteres; order Deferribacterales; family Geovibrionaceae; genus Geovibrio; species Geovibrio ferrireducens. Next base: position 22,627 of record NZ_JAJAPB010000018.1, on the reverse strand, counting down.
TCTCTTAACCTTACAGTGAGAGTGCCGTTTTCCACTTCGTTTTTGCCGAGAATAATCATGTGGGGGATTTTCTCAAGCTGTGCTTCACGGATTTTCAGGTTGATTTTCTCGTTCCTGTAATCCCCTTCCACACGGAAACCTTCTGCCCTGAGAGCGGCTTCCACTTTTTTGCACATTTCAAGGGAATCATCGGTGATGTTCATAACCCTAACCTGAACAGGTGCTATCCACAGAGGGAAGCTGCCCGCGAAATGCTCGGTGAGAACACCGATAAATCTGTCCACGGAACCGAGAATAACTCTGTGAAGCATGATCGGCCTGTGCTTCTGTCCGTCCTCGCCGATGTAGGAGAGGTCAAAACGTTCGGGCAGGTTGAAATCCGCCTGAATTGTCGCACACTGCCAGAAGCGGCCGATGGCGTCTTTCAGCTTGATGTCTATTTTGGGGCCGTAAAAAGCGCCGTCCCCTTCGTTAATCTGATAGGGAAGACCCTTGATTTTCAGGGCTTCAAAAAGCGCAGCCGTGGCTTTTTCCCAGTTGTCATCGCTGCCTATGTATTTTTCCGGCTTGGTTGAAACCTCAATCTCAAACTCGAAGCCGAAAACGCTCATTACATCCGTCACGAAGTCTATTATTTTGACAATTTCATCGTTAAGCTGTTCCGGTGTACAGAAAACGTGGGCATCATCCTGAGTGAAGGCGCGCACACGCATAAGTCCGTGAAGAACGCCGGATTTCTCGTGCCTGTGAACAGTTCCGAGTTCAAAAAGCTTCAAAGGCAGGTCACGGTAGCTTCTCAGGTCTGACTTGTATACCATTATGTGGTTGACGCAGTTCATGGGCTTGATGCCGAATTCAACATCGTCAATCTTTGTGAAGTACATATTTTCGCCGTAGTTGTCGTAGTGACCGGAGCGCTTCCACATATCGGACTTGAGGATAGCCGGGCCGTAGACCACTTCGTAGCCTCTTTTGAAATGCTCCTGCCTTTCATACTCTTCCAGAATTGCGCGGAGTTTCCCGCCCTTGGGCAGATAAATGGGGAAGCCTGCGCCTATGTCATCCTCAACCATGAAGAGTTTGAGCTCCTTGCCTATTTTGCGGTGATCACGTTTTTTCGCCTCCTCAAGCATGTGGAGGTAGGAATCAAGCTCGTCCTTCTTGAACCAGCTTGTACCGTAAATGCGCTGGAGCTGGGGGTTTTTCTCATCCCCGCGCCAGTATGCGCCCGCAACGGAAAGAAGCTTGTAATGCTTGATTTTCGATGTGTTGTCAATATGCGGCCCGCGGCAGAGATCCATGAAGTCTCCCTGCTCGTAAAGGGACACTGTGGGGTCCTCTATTGCGTCTATGAGCTCAATTTTGTAATTTTCGCCCATATCAGTGAAGACCTTTTTCGCCTCATCCTTCGAGAGCACTTTTCTGTGCACCTCTATTTTTTCGGCGGCTATCTTCGCCATCTCCTTTTCGATCTTTTCCAGATCTTCCGGAGTGAACTTCATGTCGCCTGTGTCAAAGTCATAGAAGAAACCGTCCTTGATAACAGGCCCTATTGTGACCTTCACCTTGGGGTAAAGCCTCTGCACTGCCTGCGCCATAAGGTGGGCTGTGGAGTGGCGGAGAATTTCCAGCCCTTCCGTGTCAGTTTCCGTTATTATTTTAACCTTATCGCCTTCATTCAAAATGTATCCGAGATCGACCGCTTTGCCGTTAACTTCGCCTGCAACTGCTTTTTTGGCCAGTCCGAGGCTTATGTTTTTTGCAGCGTCCAGAACGCTGCTGCCTTCGTCAAGCACCCTCTGACTGCCGTCTGCAAGAACAATATTCATATATGTCTCCTGTTTTGCGCCTATGGAATATAAACTTTAAGATTATGACGAGAATGAGCGGTTGTCAATAGCGCCTCTGTAATATGGGCAAAAGATTATTATTAATGAAAACAAACTTTTGTGTTTATGAACTGTCGGGAGAATTGTATATTTATGGTTCACACATACCGAGGTTGAAGGGATGAAAAAAGTTTTTGCCGTTCTTCTCGCCTGTACACTGCTTGGAGCGGGGGTTTTTGCCTTTCTTTCCAAGCGCGGCGGAAGCAAAATACAGATATTGGAAACAGTTAAAGCGGAAAAAGCCACCATAGAGGATCAGCTTCTTGCCACAGGCATAGTAAAGCCTGTTGTGGGTGCAAAAATTGAGATAGGTGCCAGAGCAACGGGGCTCATAAGCTCCCTTCCCGTTAAGGTCGGCGACAGGGTTGAGGGCGGACAGCTCATCGCAAAGATAGACAGCCGCGAGATTGAGCGCAATATCGAAACCATGCGCGTGAGCCTCAGAATAATGAAGACAAACCTCGAAAAAGAGAAAAGCCTTTTTCCGGTGAACACAGACCTGCAGCATAAAAACATAGAGAAGCGCGAGGCGGATCTCCGTCTGGCGGAGCGTAACTACGGCAGACAGAAAATGCTCCACGACCAGAACGCCTCCACTGATGAAAAGCTTGATCAGTCTCTCCATGAGCTTAAACTTGCTCAGGCGGAGCTTGACAGCGCAAAGACCGAGCTGATCCGTATCCGCACCTCCCATACAAACGATGTTCAGGTGCTTGAAAACCAGATAAAGGAAACCGAAAGCCGTTTGCAGGAGCTTCTGGTTCAGAGATCATATTACGATATACACGCCCCCATCTCAGGCGTTGTGACTCAGGTTGCAGCGGATGAGGGGGAAACTATAGTGGCAGGCTTGCAGGTGGCAAACCTGATAACAATCCTCCAGCCGGAAAGGCTTGAGATGTGGATCTATGTGGATGAGACAGACATAGGCAAAATAAAAGAGGGCATGAAGGTTGTCTACACTGTTGACACATACCCGAAAAGGAAATTCGAAGGAAAAATAAGCCGGATTTATCTGGAGCCGGAAACCAAGGAAGGGATAGTCTACTACACAGCGGTAATAACCATGACATCCGAAGACGCGCTCCTTCTCAAAACCGATATGACAACCCACGTGCGCATCATCAGGGAGGTTAAGGAGAATGTTCTCTCCGTTAAAAACGGCGCGGTCAAATGGGACGGAGCGGAAAGCGTTGTCTATAAAATAACCGGCGACAAGAAAAACCCCGCAGAGCGGATCAGCGTTAAAACCGGAGTGAAGGACGAGAACAACACAGAAATCACAGAAGGTCTGAACGAGGGTGACGAGGTTGCCTTAAAAATAATTCTGCCGGAGAAAAGGCAGGGGTTTAATTAATGGTTCTGGCGAAGCTTGTTGATATACGGAAAAAATACATGCTGGAAGGGCTTGAGCTTGAGGTTCTCAAAGGGATCTCCCTTGAGATTGAGAAGGGTGAGTTCATTGCGGTCACAGGCCCCTCTGGTTCGGGCAAAACCACTCTTATGAACATCCTCGGTCTGCTTGATTCCCCCACATCAGGGCAGTATTTCCTCAACGGGGAGGATGTCTCAGGCCTGAATGACGATGAGCTTTCGCATATACGCAACCGCACGGTGGGCTTCGTGTTCCAGAGCTTTCACCTCATCCCCCATGCGAACGTGCTTGAAAATGTGCTTTTACCCGCTTACTACGGCGGGGAGAGTATGAAGATAATGGAAAAGAGAGCCCTTGAGCTCCTCGACAGAATCGGGCTTGCAGACAAACGGAAAAACCGCCCGAATCAGCTTTCAGGCGGCCAGCAGCAGAGAGTGGCAATAGCCCGCGCCCTTATTGCGGATCCGCAGATTATCCTTGCCGATGAACCCACTGGCCAGCTTGACAGCGAGACATCAGCCTCGATAATGGAGCTGATAACCGAGCTTAACCGGAGCGGAAAGAACATAATTGTCGTCACGCACGATCCCGCGACATCGGCCTACGCAAAGCGGGAGATAAGGGTTCTGGACGGAATGATAGGCTAAATTGAGCCTGCGGCAAATTTCCTGTTGCAAATCCATGAGAATTTTATATAATCCCAATCTCTGAACGGGGGTATAGCTCAGCTGGGAGAGCGCGACGCTGGCAGTGTCGAGGTCATCGGTTCGATCCCGATTACCTCCATTAAACGATGAGAATTGAAAGGCTTCCTGAATATTTTGGGAAGTCTTTTTTATTTAGCTCGTTTCTTGCTTGAGTGTCCATAAATCTTACCACGCTGATAAAAGTTGTTACATCTGGCTGTTTTCATTCTTAACTAGCACAGGTTCTCCAATGCGTTTGCATACATTCATGTTTTATTAACCGACTTATTCCTCAAACCCAAGTTCCAATATATCCAAATCAGGGAGTTCGTTTCCTGCTATCCCTTTAACAGAGCCGAAAAATCCTGTCGCATTTATCAATACTCTTTCTATCTGCTTTTCTCTTTCTTTCCAAAGTTTCTCCATCCCCTTTCTCTCTTTTTCCAAAGAGTTTTTCATTGACAGAAAACCTTCGATTATGGCTTCCATCTGCATTTTAAATTCATTGCTAGTCAGATAAGAGTACAAGAGATTTACTTTATCACCTTTATTTTGTTGGTTCTTCAAAACTTCAGCAACTCTGATAAGATTCTCCCTGAGTGCCATAACCAGTCCCTTGATGTTGTCAAAACTGCATATCCACACCCCTTCATATAGGCCGATTTTATCAATCCCTTCCGGCAGTGTTTCTGTTATAAGCACTGCTAAATCAGCTTTTTCTTCAAGCTGGTCACGCTTGAGTTTTGTGATCCACTCCTTGTTAAACGCTTTTGTCCTTTTACTTTCATAAATAATTTTCCCGCAATGAAACATTCGGTAATTTCGCACTACCTGTATAACATCTGCGCCATTTTTGCCTTTAGCTACTTCAAGTATCTCATCAGAAATAAATTCACGCTTTAGTATATCTTCCAATGCGAGCTCCTGAACTTCGCCCTGCAACTGCATTGAACCTTGCTCAGCTTTTCGCTGCGCATACTGGAGTTGTTTTTTAAGTTGGTTAATAACTTCCTCTTTTTCAAGTATCTTCATGCGGTTATGTTCGTCTTCAGCAGACTTCAGCTTAATTCTCTCTGACTCAAGTTTTTCGTTAAACTGTTTTTCGAAAGAAGCTTTCAGATGTTCCTCCATCTCGCTTTTTTCTCTTTTAAGACGTTCAATTTCTGCTTTTGTCTTATTAAAGTCTTTCAACTGAGCTGATTTTTCGGAGAGTTCATCTTCCAAAATCTTTAAAGATTCGGCGTTTTCTTCAATTATTTTTGCTTTCAGTTTAGATTCGAGTTTTTTCTTTTCGATAGCCAAGTTTTTAGCAGCTTCTTCCTGAACTCTTACTTCCATTTGCTCCTTAGCTTGCTCAAGAGCAACAGTTCTTTTCTTTAACTCTTCACGCTCTTTCTCAAGAATTTGTTTTTCTTTAGCTTGTTCAACAGCAAAATTTTTCTCAAGCTCTTGGCTAATTTGTGAGAATATTACCTCATTGACATTAAGCTCTTTCCCGCAGTTCGGACATTTAACTGTATTGTTTTTCATTGTGTGCCTCCATCTTTTGATACGATAAAGTGTTCAGACATGACAGTAGGCGTTCCCATTCTGAGAAATTTAAATCTTTATCATTCAAGAGCTTATGTTGCTTTATAATGTCATCATAAGATGAGTATTTATTGTTCACTATATCTTTGAGGTTCAAGTCTTTCAGTTTATGCTTTACCCCTCCATTTGTATCAAATGTTTGATTAGTTAATATATACAAATTCGATTTCAACAGTTTATATTCTGATTCAGATATTATTCTTTTTTCAATAAGACAATCAGAATATTTGCAATAATCTTCTCTAAGTTTTAAAGGATGTTTGTCAGGATAAAGTATGATATTTAGCAGTGGTTTATTAAACACCCTTAAAGATGTTACCGCAACATTTATGAGATGTAGCGTATTAGTCAGAGCACTAGTTGTTGTTTTTATTTCACCATAAAATAATATCTCACGGTTTCTTCTGAACACAAGGTCGCATTGCCCCCACGCTCTTCCGGCTGCCGCATAAGACTTCCGATCCGGCATACCGGCAGATACGAAATCAGAGTGTGAGATTACACACGGTGTACCAATTCTTTCAGGCATAATTGAGAGTTTTGTTATTTCCTGCAGAGCACGCCTTAAAGATTCTTCAGTCTCCAGACCCACTGCTGTGGATTTTACTGACTCATTGAGGCTTTTTCGAACTCTTTGAGAAATTTTTTCAAAGAGGAAGTCTCTACATACATTGTAAAGGTAGTCATTTTTTTTCATCATATTCTCCTTTTCTAATTTCTTGTTCTCTATTTATTCTGAATCTAATTAATCATAATCCAAATGTCAATAAATATATTTAGACTGATTAAAAAATCAGTTGCTGATTTTTTGATTGACATATAAAAAATAAGAAGTTAGAGTCAAAAAATAAATAGCAATATAAGGTGTTATTATGTTTTCACTAACACAGCAAAATCATAAAATAGCTGATGATAACAGTCTCGGCTTGCCTTTCTCAGGGCTTGACCTGAAAATCCTTCTTACGTTCTGGAGAATTCTTTCAGATCAAAATAAACTTGAGGATCCTCTAAATTTCTATAAATGCGTTAAAATTTCTGAACTTAATAATAAAAAACTACACGATTATTTCCAGCGTCTTAATGCAGCACTTCCTTTTGAACTACAGGTGTTTCACCTAGGTAATATGGAGTTCCACGATCTAGAAATTGTACATAGTGCCGCTCAATCTTTAAATACGAATCTGGATGATTTAACCGATTTTGAGTTTCAGGCTTATGAAGAATACGGTCTGATAGATAACAATGATTACACGGTTATTGGTTATAAAGATGAGCTATTAGAAGGATTTGACAGCGTATATATACAGGATTACTTTTATTTGCCCAAAAGCCTTAAATTCGCTGCATGCTACAGTCAAGAGAACATTCGCTTCGTTACAGCTGCAAAGATAGCAAACTTTATGCAGAATTTAGATTTAAAATTTCATCGTTTCGATAAATTTCTGTACATTACTAACATTTCAGAATTTTTAGGCAATTCACAAATATTCGATAGTGCATGCATCAGTTTGTCGGATATAGCGGGTCTGGATAAGGCCGAGCAGTCTCATTTTGCCGAGAATGTTTTTAATATCATTGAGAATGTTGACTTCACAGTTATATATTACGCTGACGAAATACTTGAGAATAAAACTGTTGGGTTTCTGAAAAGCATTAAAGAAAAAATATTTGAGTATAACGTAACAACAATATGTTTCTATAACAGGGAAATTTTTATTGATAAGCTTGCGAAAGTAAGCTCAGAGATCGAAGCACCGGACTTACACCTTAAAAATAATTCTGACTATATAACAAAAGATGAGATCATCGAAAATCACTATGTATTGAATCTGAAAATCTATGAAGCCCCCAGAAACCTTTCAGAAAATTTTTCAGCTAAATTAAAAGATTTCGTAAATATTATCAGAGTGCAGCCTATTTCTTTTAAGCAGTCGAATAACACCAGGAGATATCCGGAAAATAATATTGAAGGACGCCAAAATTCTATACGCTGGAATGTTCGTGAACAATATTCAAAAGCCAAACAGTTGACTACCAGTGAGAATTCTTGGGAGTATATCGGCGGTAATAAGTTCTATATAGTAAAAACTGAACAATTGACTGACTACGGTTTCATCAGTGATTTTTCAAATGCTTTTACCTATGAGGATATACAGTCCAAAAAACCCAATAAACTTCATATGCTGAAGCCGTATGACATTCTGTTTAGCTATAAGGGCAAGATAGGGGAAGTGGGTATAGTCGGAGAGGATGTTGCGAGATCGGAAGTTTACCCAGATCAGGCAATACTGATTTTAAGAATACGACAAAAGCTCGATTATAAAAAGGCTGTAGCATTATATATGTTTTTAAAATCTCCAGCAGCTTGTGAGTATATTGCTAATATTACAATGATAGGAAACGTTAATATACTTAATGTTAAGGCTTTTGAAAGTATGCCTATTCCTGCTTTCTCAGAGAAAGATTGTCAGTATGCATTTGATAAACTAGAAAAAATAATTGAACTGGATCGACAGATACATAAACTGGATAGTAAAAAGAACAAAATTATTGCTTCTCTTTATGATTATCTTTGAATTATGAATCTTGATAAAATACATAGGGCTAAATGAAAATGATTAAAAAAAAGAGCACCTCAAACGAGGCGCTCTTTTTTGTGTATACTCAGTCGGGAGTATGTTTATTTTATTTTTTGTTTCATGCGCGGGCGTTGTGGTGGAGTTTGCCGTGCGTATCTATGTGCAGGGCTTTTCTGAAAAGCTGACCTGCTTTTGCAGAGAGCAAGCCGAGCATTTTATGGAATGCTTCGCTGCGCATTTCTCTGCCCAGTCTTTCAAGTTCGAAGATCTCTTCGTGCGACATCTGTGATGCATAAAGTCCGCTGACAGTTTTCATATATTTCCTCCGAATTTTACGATTCAATTACTGTTTCAACTCATGTTTAAATATGCTATATAATTATAAACAGCAAATAGCTAATATTCGACACCTGCTATGCAAAAATAATCAGCAGGCATCCTCAGCAAAACAAAGAGGGATTATGTATCAAAATTGGGATGATTTAAGATATTTTCTGGCAGTGAGCAGAACAAGCTCCTTCGCAGGGGCTGCTTCCCGCCTTCAGGTGACGCACAGCACAGTGGCAAGAAGGATTTCCGCCCTTGAGGAAACTCTGGACACCACCCTGTTCCTCCGCACGGAGAAAGGCTGCCGTCTCACCCCTGCGGGTGAAACTCTCCTCCCTTTCGCCGAAAAACTGGAAGCTACTATAATGAGCCTTGAAATAAATGTTCAGGGGAAAAACAGCCAGCTTTACGGCACAGTGCGCATAAGCGCGCCGGACGGTCTGGGCAACTGTTTTCTGGCGGTTCAGCTCGGCGGTTTTCTGAAAACTCACCCCAACCTTGATATTGAGCTGCTCCCCGTTCCGATGTACTACAGCCTTTCCAAGCGGGAAATCGACATCCTTATCTCACTGACCAAGCCGAAATCAGGAAATATCGTAGCCCGCAAGCTGAGCAGCTATCGCATAGGCCTTTTCGCATCCGCAGATTATATAGCATCCCATGATGAAATCAGAAGCGTGGATGATCTCCTGTCCCATGACGTGACGGACTACATCAGAGATCTGCTTTATGATGAAAACCTCAATTTTATGAAAGATTTTTCCCCTGAACACAAAAGCAGGTTCAAGAGTTCCACCATTGTGGGGCAGATGTATGCCGCTGTTTCGGGAACCGGTGTGGCCGCACTTCCCTATTTCATGGCACATACCAAGCCGGAGCTTGTTCCAGTTTTGCCGGAGCTTTATACGGAGCGTTCCTTCTGGCTTCAGGTGAACCCCGATTCCAGACAGCTTGCCCGTGTCCGTGCGACAATAGATTATATTGCGGACAGCATGGCGGAGAACAAAAAGATGTTCATGACCCTGCCGGAGAGAGGCTTAGAAAAGTAACCGGATCAGTCCTTTTGCTGTTTCAGCACAATTCTGGTTATCTCGGAGGGAACCCCTAACCTGAATGAGAAGCCCGGCCAGATGCCTGTTCCCGGACTGACATAAATCAGCTTGCCATCCCTTTCGTAAAGGCCTTTCAGCATGCCGCCGTTGGAACGTGCGGTAAGATAGCTGACAAGAGGCATATGGCCGCCGTGGGTATGACCTGAAAGCTGGAGGCTTATATCAGCCTTGCCCGTGTTTTCCGTGGGCTGATGGGCAAGAAGAAGGCGGAAGGTTTCCGGCGCTCCGGTCAGCGTTTTATCAATATCTGCCCCCAATCCACCGAAACGTTTTTCGGTTTTGTCGGGAACGCCTGCAATTACAATGCCTGCACCATTGACATCTAGAACAACATGCTCATTGCTGAGCATGCGTATGCCCAATCCGCTGAAAACGGGAACCCACTTTTCCGCCTGAAAGTAATATTCGTGGTTGCCTGTGACTCCGTAAACGCCGTATCCCGCCCTAAGCCCCGCCAAAGGGGCAATATCCTCACGGAGGTCTTCCGGTGTGCCGTCAATCATGTCTCCGGTAACGGCTATGATGTCGGGCTTGGCTGCGTTGGTCTTCTCCACAACCTTCTCAAGCCAGCTTTTTTTGAGGAATGCGCCTATATGAATATCCGAAAGCTGAACAATGGAAAAGCCGTCCAGACCGTCGGGCAGGCCTGTGATGCTGATATTTACCGTGTTCACTTCCGGCACTTTTACAGCCTGCCATTTGCCGTAAACTCCTATCACAACAGATACAGCCAAGACAGCCATGTTCACGCCGAAGCGGGAAAAAGGCATTGTTATGCCAAGCCCCAGACGGTTTCCCGCCCACAGGGCAGCAGAGGCCGCATCTTTAATCATCAGGAGCAGGAACAAAACCACCACGGAGGAAAAGAGTATTTCCATCATGAACATAACAGGCTGAGGGAAAGCCGGGGCGCTGAGGGAGCCGCCTATTTCCCTGTAGATAAAGAATTTCATACTGACAACGAGCAGAACCGCCGCAGACATCCATCTTACTATGATGCTGCATGAGATTGAAGAAACAAAACTGAAATATACATATGAGAAGAGCACAAGACCCGTTAAAATCGAAAACTGCGTCAAAATTTCAAACCTCTGATTATTTAGTAAGCGGACACTATGCAGAAGACCGTTAATAAAAATTATTGTTCATCTTTCCATTTGATATTGATAAATTGATTGTTTCTTAACCTGTACAGAAGAACAACTCTGACTAAAAATTGTAGAATCCTGTAAAATTATTCCTGTGGAAGATTCTGGAAAACTTTTGCGAACGTTACTAATCATATAATATAAATAAAGTATCAAAGGAACACACATGCTGTCTATACTGAAAACCTCTGTATTACTTACTGCACTGTCTTTATTTAATTTTGGATGTGCCGCACAGCAAAACTCATCTGCCCCTTCAACAGGGTACACAGGATTTCAAACATATGCACAGGCATCGCAGGACTGGGTGAAAAGGAACCGGAACTTTCAGACTGATAACACAAGCAGTGAACTGAAGTGGAACAGTCCTTACGAACTTCGCCCGTCAACACCCACAAACAAAGCATTTTTACTGATACACGGTCTTGGTGACTCTCCGTGGTCATTCACTGATATATCAAAAGAACTGGTCAGAAACGGCTATGCGGTGCGTACAGTTCTTCTATCCGGACACGGAACAAAACCAGAAGACCTGGTCGGCGTATCCCTTGAAGACTGGCAGGGGATAGTTCGTGAACAGGTGCAGATACTGCACAACGATTTTTCAGAGGTTTATATCGGGGGGTTTTCCACCGGAGCAAACCTTGCACTGGAATATGCTGTGAATGACCCTGAGATACAGGGGCTTTTGCTTTTTTCTCCTGCTTTTCGCTCAAACGAATATCTGGACTGGGTAACCCCCTGGCTGGCACACTTCAGAACATGGCTCAGAAAACCCGATGAAACCTCTGTCCAGTCCCCCTTCCGTTATCATAATGTTCCGACCAACGGCTTCGCACAGTTTTACAGAAGCAGTGCCGCTGTCAGAAAAGCCATAAAAAACCGTAAATATAACCGTCCATCAGTACTTATCCTCACAGAACACGACTCAGTACTTGACGTTGGTTACATCAAAAAGGTTTTTAACCATAATTTTTCAAACGCGGCAAGCAGGCTGATATGGTACGGCAGAAGTGAACCGTCAAAAGGCACATCCTCACGTGTGTTAACACGCACAGATTATCTCCCGCAGGAAAGAATAAGCCAGTTTTCACACATGGGAATACTTTTTTCTCCCCAAAACAGATTATACGGGAAAAACGGTTCGATACGGATTTGCAGAAACGGTCAGACAGAAGAAGAAACGGCAATCTGTAACTCAGGAGGTGAAGTCTGGTTTTCCGACTGGGGTTACAGAGAAGACGGCAAAGTGCACGCCCGTCTTACATATAATCCGTATTTCGACTGGCAGATGAGCATTATCAAAGATGTTCTGGATGAAGCGGAAAGACAGCCGGAATACGGTTCGCTCCGCAATGTCCGATCGGCAAACCCATAGCAGAGATAATGTTGACAAAACCGGTTTAAGCTGTTTTTTAAGAAAAGGCGGCCTGAGCCGCCGCAAATATTCAGCCGATCAGCTCCCGCCACTGATCCTCCTCAAGGAAGCTGCCTTCCGCATTGGCTTCCATTTCCAGAAACAGCGAATAAGGCATGCTGAATGTGAGCACATCCTCGCCGAGGCTTTTTTTGATTGTTTTACGAGCGGTTATGTCAAACATGCCGATCACCCCTCTGGGGTTTTCGCTTTCTGCCTCTTTGTAGGTGAGAATGCCTATGGAGTGGCATCCCGCTCCGAAGGGAGCCTTAACATTTTCTATCCCTTTCCTGAAATAGTTGCACATTATCACCATGGCCGAAAGCTGTGCAGGCTTACAGACAAAAGTTACGCTCACCGGGGTTTCCTTCTCAGGCTCAACCATGGAAAGCGGCTTGAAGACTGTCATTTTATCCAGATTCATAAAACCCACGGTGCTCACAAAATCATCAGTGAGCTCAGGATTTTTTATATAGCGCTCCCCGTGGGAGAAATGGTGTACAAAGTGTTCCGGCGCGTTCCCCTTCATGCCGCTGATTACGGCCTCGCCTTTGGGAAAGCCCTCATTGCCTGAGGAAAGAAAATGACAGAAACAGTCACGTCCGCCGGGAAAAACATTCGAATAACAGTCTCCGTAACCGAGACCCACACCCGCACCGGGACAGCCGAAGCGTTTTGAATCCATAACGCTCACCCTCCCCTTCGCCGCAGAAGCCATAAGGGAGATAACACAGCCCATTTTGCCTTCGCCGAAAGCTGTTGCGCCCTCAGGCGCTTCGTCAGTCCACAGGGTCGCCACAGGTTCAAAGCCAAGTTTAGTGAGTTCCGCCAGTCTGCTCTTCATATCCGCCTCCTTATTTTATGAATTATAGTTTAATGACAGTTCACAGTCATCAACATTCAGCCTGCCCATAATTTAAACAGCAAAAGATTCATTTTTAACCACAAACAGTTACTTCCTTGTAACTATTCCTGCAAAAATACGGCTTTTTGCCGCCCGCCGGGCTTCTGCGTAATATTTTTCAAACTGGTACGCATCTTGCGTACAGATTTGAAAAGAGGTGATTATGTTTAATTTTACGTCAGGGCTTAATGATAAACTGCTGAAACCGCTGGAGAGAATGGCCTCCGGCAGGTGGGACTTAAACAGCAGGTTCGAATCTCTCAGGGGGGGATTCGCCGAAAAAACAGGCAATGTTTTAAACAGGGTATTCGACTCACTCAGAAAAACAGTGGAATCCATATCAAGATCATCCGTTACACTCTCTCAGATTGCCCCTGAGCTTGATCAGGCAGCGAAATCCCTCGGAGAGCAGTCAAAAATTCAGGCTGAAAAAGCCATACAGATAGCCGCAGCCGGAAAACAGATGGCTGTTTCCGTGGAGCATGTGTCGGACAGCACACTGGAAGCCACTCAGTTTTCCTCGCAGATAACCAAGTCAGCAGGCATAGCGATGGAAAAAAGCCGCCTCTCCGAGAAATCCATGCTGGAGGTCAAAGAGATGGTGACAGGACTGAAAAACCAGATGGAAGCACTCTCTGAGCAGTCCGGCAAGATAGGCTCCATAATGGAGATGATAAAAAAGATAGCTGACCAGACAAACCTGCTCTCCCTCAACGCATCCATCGAGGCGGCAAGAGCGGGCGAGGCCGGACGGGGTTTTGCCGTTGTAGCAACGGAAGTACGCAAGCTGGCGGAGCAGTCCATGGAAGCCACAAACGGGGTGGAGGGGATTCTCTACAGCATCAAAAGCAGCATAGAAACCTCAATGGGCTCCGTGGGAAAGGTGCTTTCATCTGTCGAGAAATCGGCGGAAATAAGCGAGGAGGCGGTGGAGCTTCTGGAAGATGTGGCAACCCACATGGACGAGCTTGACAGACACCTGAACACCATAGCCGCAGCAGGGCAGGAGCAGGATGTTACCGTGAAGTCCGTTGTCGGCGAGATAGACGGCATAGCCGCAGCCGCAGAGGAGCAGTCAGCACTGGCAACCCAGCTTAACGGCATAGTTGATAAGATAAACGGCGGGTGCGATGACCTCCTTGTTTCAGTCGGTGTTTTCCGCACAGGCTCACACGAGAAGGCGGCAAAAGCTGCGCTGGAGGCTGCAAAAAGCAGAGAAGTCACCTCCATGAACGCCTCCTCCATAGAAGGCTATATGAACCAGTTCATCAAACGCAACAGCTATATAGAGCTTGCATACATAACAGATGCCAGAGGCAGACAGGTAACGCCCAATATATGGAACAGAAATGTGCGCGACTCCAATGACAGCCTTTCCGTCGGCTCTGACTGGGGCACGAGAGACTGGTTCAGAAAACCTAAAGAGACAGGAGATGTCTACGTAACAGATATTTACAGGTCTGTGGCCACTGACAACTTCTGCTTCACCGTGGCAGTGCCTGTGAAGGATGCGGGGGGCAGCTTCGCCGGAGTTCTGGCTGTGGATATAAGCTTTGCGGATATGATGTAGAAGCCTGTCATCGGAAAAAGAAGAAAGCGGGATTTGGTTTCTTTGGAAAGAGCCTGAGAAAACCTTTCTTTGCCATTAAAGAAAGGTTTTTTCAGTTTTAAGTTTTTATAAACCAAACTCATTCAATTTTTCTTCTGCGCCAGAAAAACACCTGCGGCGATAACAGCGGAGCCCGCAAGCTGTGAAACTCCCAGTGACTCGCCCAGTATGCCCCACCCCATAAAGACCGCAAAGACCGGAACAAGGTTTATGAAAACCGCCGCTCTGGTGGCGGGTATCTTGCTTATCCCCCAGTTGTACAGCCCGAAAGCACCGACTGTGACAAACACGCCCAGATAAACCACGGCAGTAATCACCCGTCCGCTCCACTCCGCATGAAAGGCATCAACCGCACCGCCGGAAAAAAACAGAACGCCGGAGGCCACCTGAATAAGCGTAAGCACCCACGGATTAAAATTCGCAGACAGCCTGCGGGTGAGCACCATGTAGCCTGCGGCGCAGACCATTGCGCCAAGCTCCATTATATTGCCCAGAGCGGGATTTGCCGCTTTTGCGTCCGCACCGCTGCCGAAAGTGAGCCAAGCCACACCCAGAACGGAAACCGCAAGGCCTGCCATGGCTGTTTTCCCTGTTTTCTCACCGAGAAACACAGCGGAAAGCACAGCAACAAACATAGGCACTGTGGAGGATATTACCCCGGCCTGAGAAGCGGTGGTGAATCTGAGCGCATTCGCCTCAAGGAGAAAATACAGACATGGCTGAAAAAGCGCCATAAGCACAAGGAGCCTTATCTCCCCCATTGTGATTTTTTTGGGAAAAAGCCTTAAGCAGAAGGGAAAAAGCAGGATAAAGCCCGATGCCATCCTTATCCATACAATGGTTGAAGGGGGCAGTTCGGTGAGCGCTATGCGCGTGGCGGTGAATGAGCCCGCCCAGAAAATAACCGCAGCAAAGACGGCGGCAAAAGGCATCAGAGCGGATTGTCTTTCGGTCATAAATCAGTCCTCCTCAATGTGAGGAGGCAAGGATAGCCCTTTTTCATCCGTGAGTATTGCAGAAAATTGCCCCTGAGCAGGAATCAGCGTACTGCGCAGGGGTTGAGCCTGTGAACTGTCTGAATTTATTGGAGAAATGGCTCTGATCCGCAAATCCGGTCTCAAGCGCGGCCTCGGCAAAAGGCATACCCTGACGCAGAAGCCTTTTTGCAAGCTCAATGCGCTTGCCTGTGCGGTAAACATGGGGCGGAACGCCAACCTCTTTCCGGAAGGTGCGCAGAAGGTAATACCTGCTCACGCCCAGTTCGCCCGCCATATCCTCCAAGGTGACCTTGCAGGAGAGATCGCCGCTGAGAAACTCCTTTGCCCTGCGTACCAGCTTTCTGTCGCCGGATTTGCCGGATGTTCCGCAGCCGTGGATAACCTGTGAAAAGCTCTCGGTGAGCGCGGCCTCAAGCTCCATGCTCTCCTCGGAATGCAGAAGGGCGTTATAGAGGCTAAGAAATGAGCCGTGCACCGCAGGCGATGAAACCACCATATCGGAAAATTCAGGCTGAAACGGCTGGCGCTCAAGAATATCCCCCGCCAGTTTTGCCATAAGCTCATTTTTGAAGTAAAGCATTGTGTACGTGGCGCGCCCTTTTCCGAGAGGGATCCCTGAGTGAACCTGAGAAGGGTTTATGAAAACTGTTTCATCAGGCAGAACTATCGTGTCTGAATCAGCATTGCTCACGCAGTAGCAGCCGCCGCCGTGCATCAGACCGATGGAGTACATATCATCATGCACATGCTTCGGGAAGGCATGCTTGCTGTCAGTGACACGGCACGATTCAAGCCCTTCCAGAAAATCTTTGTGCCAGTAGGTTACATTCACTCCCGCTTTCATGGGTGAATTATACTCTCAAAAAGCTGAAAATGATTGAAAAAAATTGCCCTGAGCCGCCTCCGCCCTGTTGTTATTTTTGGGAGAGGACAATTCTCAGCTCGGCTATTTTTCCGTTATTCACCTTTATCTGATAATCCAGAGGAATGGGGCTGCCCTCAAATTCCCCCGAAACCATAAGGGTAAGCAGTGCGTTCTCACCCTCTTCGGAGTAGTCCAGAAAATCATATGATACCTTGTATTCCGCACTTGCGGCATCTATCCATTTTCTGATTTCAGTGTGCCCCTGAATGCATCCGCCTTCGTCATAAACCGTCGCGTCTTCGGTGAAGCATGCTGTTACCGCCGCTCCGTCATGCCTGTTTTTTGCTGTTACAAATTCCGCCATAAGTACCGGAAGATTACCGCTCATATGAGAGCCTCCTTTAGATTTTTCAGGAGTATAAAGGCATGAATATGACATCAGTCTGTCATAGTTGAAATTAATCCGTATAATAAATCAGGGCTTCTCTGAGCCTCCGCGCAACCTCTTTCCTTATGTGGGGCGGTTCAATAACCTCAGCATTGCTCCCCAGTGAGAGGAAAAAGGAATAAACCCACTCACTGTCAGGAAGTTCCGTTTCCAAAAGACAGTCACCGTCAGGTGTGCGGCTTATCAGTGAATCATCAAAAAAATCCCATATCCGGCTGAGTATCTTTTCATTAAATCTCAGCACAATTTTAACCGCCAGCTCCTCAGCATTATTCTGAACGGCGAACATTACCGATCTTTCCGGACATGTTTCATCACTCACGATGACATCCTTCATTCTGGATATGCGGAATGTTCTGTATTCATCCCTCTTTCTGCAAAAGGCGTAAAGATACCAGGTGTAGTCCCTGAAAATCAGCCTGTCCGGTTCCGCTTCACGCACAGATCGCCCGCCTTCGGCGTTAACATATTCAAAGCTTATGACTTTTCTGAGTCTGAGGGCGTTTTTGATCACCTCCAGACGCTGCTTACCCTTGTTTTCAGCGCTGCCCCAAGGGGAGAAGTCGATCTCTATCCTATCGTTTGTGACTGTCTGCCGGAAAACCGCGCCGAGTTTTTCAATAAGTCTTTCTGTTTCCGGATACTGCGCAGCCTTGAGAGCGCTGAGAGCATTAAGAAGTCCGTCCCTTTCCGTCTGTGAAAACACTGCCCGGCTGAGGGTGTATTCCTCCATTATGGAGAATCCGCCACCGCTCCCCTTCTCGGCGAATACCGGAACACCGGCGGAAGAAAGTATGTCCATATCCCTATGGATTGTCCGTCTGGAAACACCGAATCTCTCCGCCAGTTCACCTGCGGTTATTGTCTTCTTATTCAGCAGGATTATGATTATCTCAAGCAGGCGGAAAATTTTCAGAGAAGCCTCCCCAGAATGTAAGGCACTGCGCTTTCCACATTCAGCACCCTTTCGCCGAAGGAGAAGAAGGAAAAACCTGTTTCCTCCAGAGTGTCCAGCTCCTTCTGAATAAAGCCGCCTTCAGCGCCTATAACAAGGGTCACAGCCTCCTGCGGCCTTGATTTGAGAGGGCAGCCGACAGGATGAGCGGCCAGACGCAGGGTATCTTTACTGATTTGGGGCAGAGTTTCACGGATGAACGGGGTAAAAAATCTGTGGAAGGTAACTGTCGGGAGGATGGTGTCTTTTGCCTGTTCAAGGGCGGGTATGAGAAAATCGTCAATCCCTTCAAGGAGAGGGCTTGACCAGTAGCTTTTCTCAACCCGCCAGGAGTTGAATATATGAATATCCTTCACGCCGAGACAGGTCAGGGTGTAAAGGACGCGTCTTAAAACCTTCGGGCGGGGCAGAGCGAGTGCGAGGCGTACATTCAGGGGAGCGGGTGGGTCATTATCCGGTGTGAACATCAGAACGGCTTTTTCTTCGCCGACTTGTTCCACCTGTGCCGTCCCGAGTTTTCCGCCCAGAACCCCTGCTTTAAGTTCATCTCCATCGTTTTTTTTGAGCGTTTCTTTCAGGTGCTTAAGCCGCCTTCCCGAAACTTCCGCTCTGCCTTCTTTCAACTCACTTTCTTTGAGAATGATTATGTTCATGCTAGGGATGATACTGCCTTAAACATCGGCTGTCAAAGAGTTAAGCTGAAAACCGCCCGAAGGGTAAAACTATCTCAGTTCGGTTTCGTAAACACTTCTCCAGTATCTCGAATTTTCCGTTTCATGCCCCTGAAGGCCGTAGGCTATGTTCTGATACAGGTTGCGGTAGTAGAGCCCGCTTTCAAAGCCTTTTTCCATGAGCATTTCGGTCATTTCCATGCCCACGGCGGGATCACCCTCCTGAGCCATAGCATAAAGACCCGCGGTATCGCACATGTTCTTAAGGTATTCGGGGCTGTTGTGGTGATGTCTGCTTCCCATTGTGCACCTCCGCAAAAGAATAAAGCGGGATACAAGGTTAAGTTCAACGTGACGGGTCGCCGTAAGGAGATACTTATATTATAAGCAGAGTAATGAACATCCGCAAGGGAGATTGAAAAAAAAAGCCGCCCCTTTTTGAAGAGGCGGCGCTGATTGTCTCAGAACCTGAGAGTGGCGAAATAGTCCTCAGGGGTTTCAGCCCTTCTGATCATTTCAAAAGAGCCGTCCTCATTGAGGAAAAACTCTGCGGAGCGGAGCTTTCCGTTGTAATTGAAGCCCATGGCGTGGCCGTGGGCGCCTGTGTCATGGATTGCGATTATGTCACCTTTTTCGATGACGGGAAGTGTTCTGTCCACCGCGAACTTGTCATTGTTTTCGCAGAGTGAGCCCACCACATCATAAACCGTGTCAGCGGGTGCATTCTCTTTGCCGAGAACCGTTATATGGTGATAAGCGCCGTACATGCCGGGGCGCATAAGGTTTGCCATGCATGCGTCAACGCCTATATAGTTTTTGTATATCTTCTTTTCATGCAGAGCCTGAGTCACGAGATAGCCGTAAGGACCTGTGATCACTCTTCCGCACTCAAGGTATATTTTGGGGTTAAGCCCTTTTGCTGAGAGTATGCCTTCGTATTTTTCCTTAATCTTGGCGCCGAGAACTTCAAGGTTCACAGCTTCCTGCTCAGGTCTGTAGGGGATGCCGATTCCGCCGCCGAGGTTGATGAACTCAAGCTCTATGCCGACTTTTTCAGCTATTTCAGCAGCCATCTCAAAGAGGATGACCGCCGTTTCCACGAAATAGTCAACATTAAGCTCGTTTGAGGCCACCATCGTATGCATTCCGAAGCGCTTTACGCCTTTTGCCTTGCATTTGCTGTAGGCTTCAAACATCTGCTCGCGGGTGAGCCCGTATTTAGCGTCCTCAGGGTTGCCGATTATCGCGTTGCCGCCTTTCAGGGGGCCAGGGTTGTAGCGGAAGCAGATCAGTTCCGGCAGACCAGCGACCTCTTCGAGGAAGTCTATATGAGTTATGTCATCAAGGTTGATTACCGCACCCTGTTCTTTTGCCTTCCGGTATTCACTTGCGGGGGTTTCGTTGGAGGTGAACATTATGTCCTCACCGCTGATGCCCGCCATATCGCAGAGAAGAAGCTCGGCATGTGAACTGCAGTCCGCACCTATGCCGATCGATTTGAGAGCCTTCATCACAGAAGGGTTGGGCAGAGCCTTGACAGCGAAATATTCCTTGAACTCAGGAGCCCATGAAAAAGCCTTCTGGAGCCTCTTTGCGTTTTCGAGAATCGCTTTTTTGTCGTATATGTGAAAAGGCGTAGGGTATTTTTTGATCAGTTCTTCGATCTGCTGCTTGGTAAAAGGGACTTTCTTTTCTGCCATCTTACTCTTCTCCCGCTTTAAGTTATCATTTTTTAACTAATGCCTTTAACATTCTTCCGCCGCCAATTCAACGAAAAAAAATATTATGAAGCCTTTTTCAGCCCATGTGTTCCTTTATTATGGACATCTTAAGCTTTTTGAGGTTGTTGGACAGGCTCACCTTATATATGTGAGGATTGAGAAATCTTTTGTATGTGCCGTGCAGGGCAGAGAGCTCCGCCTTTGCGTGCGCCTGAATGCTTTTAAGGTCGGCTCCGGGCTCCGTTCTTCTGCCGTTTTCCATAACTTTGCCGAGAAGAAGCCTCGCCTCTGCATAATTTTCGAGGGTTTTGAACGAATATTCGATGGAGGGATGGTTGAGCCGGATCGGTTTTTTCTCAGCTATGAGTTCATCAACCTCGTCCATGCTCTCCTCAAGGAGAATGAGGTCGGAAAGCATCATTCCGTCCTCCCCGTAAAATCTGTACACATTCTTTATGCCGGGGTTGGACATCTTTTCCGGGTTGTTGGTTATCTTCATTGCGGAGACAAAGCCCCCGTCATCCTCTTTTGCAGCCAGTTTGTAAACCCCGGTCAGGGAAGGGTCTTTATCCGCAGTAACCAGCCTTGTGCCCACACCGTAGGCATCTATGCTCGCACCTTCGCGGCTTAGCTGCTCTATGATCCACTCATCAAGGTCATTGGAGGCAACAATTCTTGCATCCGTAAAGCCCTCACTGTCAAAAATCCTGCGCGCTTCACGGCTGAGGAAGCTCAAGTCCCCGCTGTCCAGCCTTATGCCGTAGTTTTTATGCCCTGCGGCTTTAAGCCCGGCAAAGACCTTCAAGGCGTTGGGAACCCCGGACGCCAGTGTGTCGTATGTATCGGCAAGGAGAATGCAGTCATCCGGATACATGGCGGCAAATGCCTCAAACGCCGCAAGCTCGCTCTCAAAGCTCATTACCCAGCTGTGAGCCATTGTCCCCTTAACGGGGATTCCGTATTCCTTTCCGGCCAGAACGTTTGAGGTGGCATTCACCCCGCCGATGAAAGAGGCTCTTGCGGCGGAAAGAGCTCCGTCTGTGCCCTGAGCCCGCCGAAGACCGAACTCCATAACAGCGGCATCACCCGCCACACTGCATACCCTTGCGGATTTTGTTGCGATAAGTGTCTGAAAATTTATGAAGTTTAAAAGAAGGGGCTCTATGATCTGGGTTTCAAGGAGGGTTCCCTTAACACGCATAAGCGGTTCATTGGGGAACACTACCGTACCTTCCTTCACCGAGTGGATCTCGCCCCTGAAACGGAAATCTTTCAGATAGCCGATGAAGGAATCTGAAAAATAGTTCAGGCTTCTTATATAGTCTATATCACTGTCGGAAAAACTGAAATTCTCCAAAGCAGCCAGCAGGGGGTCAAGCCCTGCAAAAACCGCATAACCGCCACCGAACGGCTGTCTGCGGTAAAACATATCGAAAACCGCCTGTCTGTCCGGATCTTTTTCCAGAAATCCCTGCATCATGGTGAGCTCGTAGAAGTCCGTCATAAGGGCGGAGTATGAGCATTTCATAACCTTACATCCGCGGCCTGAACCACCCTTATACCCGCCTCCTTCATGGCGGAAACAGCCTTCACAACATTCCCCTCCGGGAAGTCAACACCCTTGCAGGCATCTTCAATCACATAGGTTTCAAAACCGGCTTTCACAGCATCCAGAGCTGTGTACAGAACGCAGAAGTCCGTGGCGAGACCGGTTATATAAACCTTTTTAATATCCAGTTCGCTGAGCCAGCCCCTGAGTCCGGTTACTGTCACACCGTCATTCTCGGTGAATGCGGAATACGAATCTATGTCAGGGTTTGTTCCTTTCCTGATAATGATATTGAAGGCGTCAGCATGGAGATCAGGGTGAAAATCAGCCCCGTTGCTCCCCTGAATACAGTGTTCCGGCCACATCACCTGATTCACTCCGTTCAGTGTCTTCACACTGAACGGCTCTGCGTCATTGTTTGATGCAAATGAGCTGTGATTAACAGGATGCCAGTCCTGCGTGCCGACAATAACCTCAAAGCTGTCCATGAGAGAGTTGATAGCAGGAACGACCCTGCTTCCGTTTTTGACCGCCAGCGCTCCGCCGGGGCAGAAATCATTTTGAACGTCCACTACTATTAATGCGGTATTTTTTCCGTATGTCATATTTCACCTTTTGCCATAGTTCGCAGAAACCTGCGTCCATGCAGTTTCTACTCACTCGCAGCCTGCGCGGTAAAACCGCTTGCTGCTCTGGTTGCGCTTGCGTTCCTCGGGCATCTGTCTTGCTGCAGAAAAGGGCACGTCCTGTCCCTTTTCTGTACACGCTCGCGCCGTGATAAACA
>NZ_JAJAPB010000017.1 GCF_026226615.1 Geovibrio ferrireducens | reverse complement strand
AGCAGAAGACACGCAAGCATACAACTAACCGACAGGTAGCGCATACTTCCTCCTTGTGTAATAAACTAAACACCCGCAAGTGCATGTTAAATATACTATAGAGGTTATTGGCGCTTATGAACACCGTTAAAAACCGGGTAGGGATCGGGTAGGGATCGGGTAGGCTCTATCCGATACTGGTGATTAATAATGACTATTGCTCCGTTGAGATGGACAGATTCTTAAGGTAAGTGTAGAGGTTGACATCCTTATTGTTTATACCAAGCTTCTTTCTGATATTTTTACGGTGTGTCTGAACAGTATCGTGAGTAACAAAAAGCTCATCGGCTATCTGTTTTGTGGAGTAGCCGGTGACAATCATCCTGCATATGCGCTCTTCCGTACGGGAAAGCTTGGCAAAGACCTCCCCTGCATGGTTTTTGGTGCTGTCCTTATCAAGCAGACCGAATATGCTTTCACATATGTCAGAGTAGAGAAGCCCCTTTTCGTTGTCATCCTTCTCCCTGCGGAGGCGCTCCATAAGAGGAAGTATATGGCTTCCCATTTTAAAAAGCATTTCAGAGCGGAGATCATCATCCTGTCCTCTTATGCTTTGGATAATATTCCTGAGAGCAATATTCTTTTCCTCAACATGCTTTTTCTCGTCAACCAGCTCACGCTCCATATCCTTGAGAAACGATATATCTCGGACTATCAGCGAGTAGTAGACGTTTTCATCCACATCAAACCTGTTGAGCGTCACAAACGCTGAAAATCTGCCGCTCATTCCGGTCATCTCCATTTCTCCGTCCCAAGTTTCGGATTCCTTAAGCTGGCGGGTTATACTGAAAAGAAGCTTCTGGTTTCCGGTAAGGAAGAGCTCATTCATGCTGGTTATACAGCTTTGACCGTCCTTCACACCGAACATTCCGCAGGCTTTTTTATTAACTTTCACTAAATTATTCTCTGAATCGAAGATAATTATGCCGTCTCCGGCAGATGAAAAAACAGATTCGAAAAACTTTCTGGAGCCTTCCAGTTCTTCCATCCTTTTCATTACCTCTTCCTCAAGATAGTTCCTTTCGTCCACCATTCCGGTAATATTATGGAATATAAACATATATTCTATAACACCTGTATTAACGCTCCCCAGCGGAATCAGGCGGACGGAGAAATACTGGCTGTCCATGAGGATCTCGTGCCGGGCTTCGCCGTATTTCTTTATAAATGACTGGAGGTTATTTTCGTTTATACCCAGAAACTCCATAATATTGTGCCCTGCCGGGTCTTCCCCGAAGGCGTACTTAGCCCTGAAATTGGAGTCGGTTATTACACCGTTCTCAGCAAAAAATATTATAATGCTGCCGTCTGCCTCCATGATTTTTTCATATCTGCTCTGCGCCACAGTGAGCTTTCTGTTCGCCTCCATGAGCGCTGTGTTTGTGCTTCTGCTTCCAGCGTTCACCCATTCACTGACAACGGCATGCTCCAGAACATCCGCCTTTTTCCTGAAAAATCTCATCAGCTCCGCATAATGCTGATTAAATTCCGCAGATGATTCTTCCACTACGGACTCAAAACATGCAAAAGTTATTTTAAGTACACCGAGGAAGGCGCTCAGAGACATACCGGAGGAGCGCAGTGATGAAGAAATACCCAGAACTCCCTCGAACACAGGGGAACTGTAGGAACTGCCCGCCATAAGCACATTTTCTGGTGCTGCGGGGGAGTCAAAATAACTAAGAAGCTCGTTTATATATCTAAGACGCTCTGACAGCTTTCCGGACGCAATCTCAGAATAGCCCGCTTCAAAAAATGATTTTTCAAGCCTCGCCATTACTATTTCTGATTTGCTTATGATAAAATCTTTTAAGTTGAATTCCATATTAAACGCTTCACTCCGCCTGTTTACTAAAAACGTCCCGGAACCCTTTTGTGTCAACAGGCATTATATACTCCGGACATTTTTACATAAAAAAATTGAAAAAATATCCGAACTAAAATATTATAAAAACATCAACATAGAAAGGACAAGCTTTAGCAACTTGTTCTCTCTCCCCTTACATACAAAACAGCCGGGCACTTAATCGGGGTACCCGGCTGTTTTTATGTCCTCTTTTAAACAGTAATCTATGAATGCCTTCATTGAGGCTGTAAGGTGCTTATCTTTTCTTATGATGATATTAAGGTTCCTTGAAAAATCCGCATTCTTAAAATAGAGCCGCCGGAAAACCCCTCGGCTTATCTCCCCGCTTACAGCGAGTTCCGACAGGCAGCCTATACCCAGCCCGGCCTCCACGGCCTTCTTAATAGCTTCGGTATGCCCCAGCTCCATCTTGATCTTAAATCCAATTCCGGCTTTTGACATTGCAGCTTCAAAAACCTCCCTGGTTCCCGACCCTTTCTCGCGGATTATCCAGACGGGTCTGTCGGGTTTATAACTTTCTTCAATAAAACTTTTCGGAGAAAAAACAGTAAGCCTGTCCTTCCGCCAAAAAAACTCTGTAATTTCATCTTCATCTACAGGACCCTCGGTAAAGCCCAGGTCAAGCTCATGTTCCAGCACCCCGCGGGCAATAACTGCGGTGTTAGCCACTTCCATCACAACTTCGGTATCGGGAAATTTTTCTGCAAAGCCGCCTATGACAAAGGGCATAAGATAATTTCCGATGGTGGTGCTGGCTCCGATTTTCAGCCTGCCCTTTATCTTCCCGTCGCTCCTGAAATTCTCCACCTCTGCTGCCGCCTCAAAGGCTTTTCTGGCAAACGGAAGAAGCTTTTTCCCTGCATCATTAAGAAAAATTTTTCTGGAAGACCTGTCAAACAGCTTCTCGCTGACAGTATCTTCAAACTGGCTGAGCGCCATACTCACCGCTGACTGTGAAATATTCAGCGCTTCTGCCGCTCTGCCCACATGAGAGAAATTCGCAACAGCAAGAAACACTTCAATTTG
Source organism: Geovibrio ferrireducens (assembly GCF_026226615.1). Classification (NCBI taxonomy): domain Bacteria; kingdom Pseudomonadati; phylum Deferribacterota; class Deferribacteres; order Deferribacterales; family Geovibrionaceae; genus Geovibrio; species Geovibrio ferrireducens. The sequence continues at coordinate 33,435 of NZ_JAJAPB010000017.1, read as the reverse complement.
CCTTAGTGTAATATTCATTCTCTTTTCCTTATTAAAATAATCAAATCATTATATTTTACTTATATTAGTTTTTGCCTATATTTCAAGCATAATCTTAATAACGAGGCAGAGCAATGGCAGAAACACGCATAAACAGCGGATGGATAAAAGGAGTGGGATTTATTGCACTTCTCAGCGCTGCGGCATATCTGGCGGCAGGTGTCCGGTTCATAAAAGAGGCAGGGCTCTCCCCTGTGGTTATCGCCATAATCATAGGGATGGCGGCGGGGAACGCAGGGGGCAGATTTATCCCTTCATCATGGAACAGCGGATTTGCATTCTGTCAGAAAAGAATACTGAGACTTGCCGTTATTCTGTTCGGTTTCCGCATAACATTCACGCAGATAGCAGAAATAGGCGCAGCGGGCATCACGGCGGATGCGGCAATGCTTATATCAACATTTGCCGTCGGCCTGCTGATTGCCCGGCTCCTTAAAATGGACAGAGACACCGCAATTCTCTGTGCCGCGGGAAGCTCCATATGCGGAGCGGCAGCAGTCATGGCGGCAGAGGCAGTGATCAAACCCGAACCGCATAAAACAGCCGCAGCAGTGGGAACAGTTGTGCTGTTCGGGACTCTTGCCATGTTTCTTTATCCTGTTTTTTTCAGTTTTTCCGGCATGACGGCAAACGAATTCGGCATATACATAGGCTCAACCATACATGAAGCTGCTCAGGCCGTGGTAGCGGGGGAAGCGGTTCATGCGCCTGAAACCGCTGTGATAGCAAAGCTTGGCAGGGTAATGCTCCTTGCGCCGTTTCTCCTGATCCTCAGCGCAATGGTGAATAGGGAAAATAAAGTCGCCAGAATACAGATTCCCTGGTTTGCGCTGATGTTTGTCGCGGCAGCAGCGTTCAATACCTTCATTGATCTGCCGCAGGCTGTGCTCAGCGCTGTCAACACAGCAGATACCTTCATGCTGGCAGCAGCCATGGCAGCACTGGGCATAGAAACAAGAGCGGATAAAATTAAAAACGTAGGCGCTGCGCCTCTTGTCTGCGCGGCTGCAATGTTTATATGGCTGACTGCGGGCGGCTATCTTATCAACATGGTTATAATAAATATAACAGGATAAAATGCACTCTCAGTAATCAAGCGTTCAATTAACAGTTCCGAAAAAAGGTTCAGCCGACCAAACTACTGTCAGGCATGAACTTGCACCTGACAACAAACTTAACAGTTTACGCAACGTGCCGATTTCGCCTTGAAAATTCCATGTATTTCAGTAGAATATGAATATTCACATCCAAAAACACAAATGCAGAAGCAGCCTGAAGGCTGACTGCCGTTTTCAGGCGGTGCGCAGTGGTCAATGAATACAGACTGGTCGTATTTAATAAAGATGCGGCAGAAAAAAATGATTTTACTTCTCTTGTGGTTCAGGCCGGGTATGAGCCTGAAAGAATTTTCTCATCCGTTTATGAGCTAGAAAAAGCTTACAGAAAAACATCCCCCTTTGTCATTATTTATCACTTTACCCCAAACTGTTCATGGGAAGATCTCAGCGAACTTCTCAGCTTTTGCGAGCACCGCTCCCTGCCGGTAATAGTCGCAGACAGCAGCGGAAAATATCCGGAACCTGATGAGATTGAGTTTAACCCCAACTACTATATACGTCTCCCTATGGCTGCGGATGTGATCAAAGTTCACCTCAGCCTCGCTCTGAGCTCCATAAACAGGGAGAAAGTACATGAGAGCCACAAAAATAAGCTCCAGCTAGCCATACAGATCCTTGAACTTCTGAACCAGCAGGAATCATTCAAAAATATTACCAGTGACATACTCTTTATCGTAAAGGAATACACAGGGTATGACGAAGTTGCCATCAGGGTTCTGGATGATGAAGGGTTCTCATTTTTTGAGTCGGTAAACCCTGAGGATACCCTGAGCAGCAGGTGCGAAGTTGCATGCGAGAACGAAAACGGCACTCCGCCGGACAGCCGCTGCTCATCATGCATATGCGAGATTGTGCTTAACAAGAGGCAGGAACTCAAAGACTACCCGTTCATGACCTACGGCGGCAGCTTCTGGAGCAACGACCTTCCGGAAACAGTGAATAAGTACCGTGATGTTCTGGAGAGCCTGGGGCTGGTGCACATCGACCTCAACAGCAAGTACCGCTCCCTGGCGCTCATTCCGCTTTCGGCACAGGACAAAGTCATAGGTGCTATGCAGATCTGCTCAAGGGATAAAGGAACCTTTACAGAAGAAATCATCCGGTTTTTTGAGCGAATCAGCGTAAGCATCGGCATCACTCTCTCGAATAAAAAAATGCAGATAAAGCTTGAGGAAAGTGAGAGGCTTCTCACCAAATCACAGAACATTGCAAAAGTCGGAAGCTGGGTGCACAAAATAGACACAGATACTTATCACATGTCTGCTGAGGCCATGAACATCACCGGAGCACCCAGCAACTCAATCAGCCTTCAAAACCTTTTTGAGATAATCCACAAGGATGACAGGGCTAAACTTCTCAGCAAAAGAAACAAGATCAGGGAAGACTTCCAGCCCTACTCCATAGATGTCCGGCTCGTGGTAAACGGTACGGTAAAGTATGTAAATATATCCGCTGAACCTGTGCTCCTCAACGGGAAGTTCACAGAGCTGAACGGCATTATTCAGGATATAACCGACCGCACACTGGCAGTCCTTGAGCTTGAGGAGAACAGGCTTTTCCTTGACTCGATACTTACCGGTATTCAGGCGGCGATTGTGCTTGTTGACCCCGACACGCAGACGATAGTTTACTCCAACGCCACAGCGGATAAGCTGCTTAAAAAAGGCACAGGCCCGCTCATGGGCAAAAACTGCGAGCAGTTCATATGCAGCACAAGAGACACTCCGGACACACATACGGACTACATCATCACACTCGATGACAATACCTTCATACCAGTCAGCAAGTCAGTGCTTCAGGTTAAGTGGCAGGGCAACCTTCATCACGCAATTATATTCTTTGATCTCACCGAGAAAAAAATGCTGGAGCGCCAGCTTGCCATAGCCCAGAAAATGGAGTCCATCGGTCAGCTCGCAGCGGGCATAGCACACGAAATAAACACACCGATTCAGTACATTGGCGATAATACCCACTTCATCAAGGATGTCATGGAAAGCTTCCTGAAATTTTATAACGCCTTTGAAAAGACTCTGGAAGAGACAGATCCGGCAACCAGACAAAAATTTGACATACTCAAGCCGATGCTTGAAATAGACTTTATCAAAGAGGAGGTTCCCCTTGCCCTTGAGCAGACTCTGGAGGGCATTGAAAGGGTTTCCTCCATTGTGCGGGCGATGAAGATGTTCTCTCACCCCGGCGCTGAGGAGCAGTCTATAATTGATATAAACAACTCAGTTCAGAACACGGTGACAGTCGCCAGAAACGAATGGAAATACCATGCGGAAGTGGTGCTGGAGCTATCCCCCGATAACCCTAAAATTCTCGGAAACCCTGTTGACTTTAATCAGGTTCTCCTTAACCTGCTTGTCAACGCCGCCCATGCCATTAAAGAAGCAAATGCGGGGCTGAACAGGAAAGGAACAGTCACCATTACAACCGTCATAGAAAACGGGCTTGCCGTAATCAAAGTCAGAGATACAGGCTGCGGCATACCCCCTTCCATAGCAGATAAGGTATTTGACCCCTTCTTCACCACAAAAGAGGTCGGCAAGGGCACAGGGCAGGGACTGTCCATATGCCACACCATAATCACGGAAAAGCACGGCGGACAGATCTATTTCGAGTCAGTGGTGGGGGAAGGAACAACCTTCTATATTAAAATAAAAGCTACAGAGGCATAGGTTAATGGAAAAATACAGGCTGCTTTTTGTGGATGATGAGCCGAATGTTCTTCAGGGACTGAAACGCATGCTCTTTAAAATGAAGGATCAATGGGACATGCATTTCGCATCAAGCGGAAAAGAGGCTCTTGAAATACTGGAAAAAAGCAGGATTCAGGTTATCATCACAGATATGCTTATGCCCGGTATGAACGGACTTGAACTGCTGAAAGAAGTTTGCAGCACCTACCCGAAGGTTTTCAGAGTCGTTCTTTCCGGGCACTCGGAGCATACTATGCTGGTGGAAGCGGCGAAACTGGCGCACCAGTTCCTCACCAAGCCCTGCAATGCGGACATGGTTGTGGAAACAATCGAACAGGCTCTCAAGTTCCGCCAGATTCTGCACAATGAGGAAGCAAAAAGAATCGTATCGCGCATTTCTATGCTCCCCACCATGCCCGTCACCTTCCAGAGAATAAGCGAAGAGATGTCAAACCCTGATTACTCCGTGGCAGCCATAGCACGCATAGTTGCGGAGGACAGTTCAATGAGCGCCAACATCCTCAAGCTGGTGAACTCTTCCTTCTTCGGACTGATAAACAGAATAACCAGCCCTGAGAAAGCCATAGCACTTCTCGGTGCGGACACCATACGGAGCTTTATAGTTAACGAACATATATTCACCGAAATAAAAACAGGGCAGATAAAATACTTTAACCTCGATCTTCTGCGCAACCACACCCTTCTTGTTGCCAGACTTTCAAAGACCATTTCAAAGCAGATAGGCCAAAGCAAGCAGTATACGGAGATGTCATCAATCGCAGGTCTGCTCCATGACATAGGCAAGGTTGTTCTTATTACTAACTTTAACAAGACATACAAAGTAGTTGTGGACGAAGCCAGAGAGCAGAACAAATCAATCTGGGAGATGGAGAAGGAGATTATCGGTACATCCCACGCCGAAGTGGGAGCTTATCTCCTCAGTCTCTGGGGATTTGACGAGGAAGTCATCCAGGCGGTTCACCTGCACCACTGTCCGAACCTCTCCATTGACGAATCCTCCAGCGTGCTCACATCTGTTTATCTGGGCAATGTTTTTGAGCACAGACTGGTGAAGCTGAACGAGAACTATGCGGTGCGCCTTATTGACGATATATACGTACACAGAATGAACCTCACTGACAAAATGGCGGAACTTGAAAAAACCTGTAAAAAGATATGCGCGGAGGTTTACGGTGAATAACAGGATTCTCTTTGTGGATGATGATCTGAATATTCTGTCTTCATACAAGCGCTCCTTCCGCCTGAAATATGATGTTCATACTGCCTCCTCCCCGGCGGAGGCGCTCCAGATGATTAAGGGAAATGCTTCAAAACCTTTTGCGGTAATAATTTCTGACTTCAAAATGCCGGAGATGAACGGTGTGCAGTTTCTTGCCAAAGCTTATGAGCTCAGTAAAAACACAGTGAGAATGCTGATTACAGGCTATGCCGATGTTGAGACGGCAATCTCCGCGGTGAATGACGGAAATGTGTTCCGTTTCCTCACCAAACCCTGCCCGCCTGACGTGCTGTCCAAAAATATAGATGCCTGCCTTGAGCACCATCAGCTGATTGTAGCGGAGAAGGAGCTTCTGCGCGGCACTCTGCAAGGAAGCATAAAGGTTCTTACGGATGTTCTCTCAATCACAAACCCTGTGGCATTCGGTCAGAGCGAGCGTATCAAGCGCGTGGTTCATCTCATGCTCAGAAACCTCAACATAGAAAACAAATGGCAGATAGAGGTGGGGGCAATGCTCTCCAAACTAGGCTGCGCAGCAATCCCCGCTGAAACGATGGAAAAGGTTTATTCCGGCAAGCAGCTTACTCCCGCGGAGGAGGCTGCCTACTCCGAAGTGCCCAAAGTAGGCGCTCAGCTTATTAAAAACATTCCCAGAATGGAGGTTGTTGCGGAGCTTATAGAAAAGCAGTCATTTACCGAAGCGGAGAGAAGCAAGATCCCCATAGGCGCAAGAATAATCCGCATTATAAACGATTTTGACATACTCTCCAAGGGGGGCACGGACATCTACGAGGCAATACGCCTGCTCAAGGAGAAGCCCGCACTCTATGACATCAAACTTATAGAGATACTCGAAAAGGTTGTCTCACCGAAGGACAACTTCGTACAGCGTTCGCTGTTCATACGGGATCTCAGGGAAGGCATGGTGGTTATGGAGGATATAGAAACCACAGACCGCATCCTCCTTATCAAGAAAGGGCAGGTGCTCAGCGAAGCAAGCATATACCGCCTGAGCAACTACGGCAGATCTGTCGGGGTAAAGGAGCCTGTCAGCGTGCTGATAGAGATAAAATAAGCCGCCCGGAGGCGGCTCAGCGTGCTGATAAAGTCATTTCAAAAGTAAAAAGTCTGTATTTGCATAAATCCTCCCCAGCCCTCCTTTACAAAAGGAGGGTGTTTTAGTTTCGCCTGCAACAACTTCCCCCTTTGACAAAGGGGGACAGGAGGAGGATTTCATTTTATCCCAGTTTCAGTTTTTCCACAGCAAGCTCACGGAGCTTGTATTTCTGTATCTTTCCGCTGGCCGTCATGGGGTAGTCGGTTACCATCTCCACATAGCGGGGAATTTTATAGTCTGCTATGCGCCCCTTGCAGAAGGCATGAATCTCATCCCTTGAAAGACGCATGCCGGGAGTTTTCGGCCGTATGAACGCCATGGTCTCCTCACCGTACTTCCTGTCGGGCACACCCACAACCTGAACATCCTCAACCTCCGGGTGAAGGTAGAGGAACTCCTCTATCTCTCTGGGGTAAATGTTCTCCCCGCCTCTGATTATCATATCCTTTATTCTTCCGGTTATTTTGAAGTACCCGTCCCCGGTCTTCACGCCGAGATCCCCGGTTTTCAGCCATCCGTCATGGCTGTAGGCGTTTCTGGTGGCTTCCTCCATCTTGTAGTAGCCCTTCATAACGTTGTAGCCCCTGCCCCATATCTCTCCCTGAACATTTGCAGGGCATTCAAGCCCTGTTTCAGGGTCAACAACCATCACCTCAGCACCGGGGAGCTCCTTGCCTACTGTTTCACAGCGTTTGTCCACATTGTCTGAGTACATAGTCTGCGTCATTCCGGGGGAGGCTTCGGTCTGTCCGTAAACAATTGTGATGTCCGTCATGTTCATTCGGTCTATAACCTGACGCATCACCTCCACCGGGCATGGAGATCCGGCCATTATTCCGGTACGGAGAGTGCTCACATCAAACTTCTGTTCCTCAAGAAGCTGAAGCATGGATATAAACATAGTAGGCACACCGTGCACGGCGGTGCATCTTTCCTTTTCTATGGACTCAAGAACTGTGACAGGGTTGAAAGTTTCCACAGGAATCATCGCCGCCCCGTGGCTTATACAGACCATTATGCCGAGAACCACGCCGAAGCAGTGGAAGAAAGGAACAGGAATGCAGAGCCTGTCAGCGTTGGAGAAGTTCATCCCCTGCCCTATGGCGTATGCGTTATTGAGTATGTTGAAATGTGAGAGCATCACGCCCTTGGGGAAGCCTGTTGTCCCGGAGGTATACTGCATGTTGATTACATCATGTATATCCAGCGTCTTCTTGACCGCCTCAAGAGCCTCAAAGCTCACTCCCGCGCCGAGTTCATATATTTTTTCATACGGCAGCATACCCTGACGGCTGTCCTCCCCTATGTAGACAACCCTTTTGAGAAACGGAAGGTTATCAAACATGAACTCATTATCAGGATTGCAGTCTTTCAGACCGGGCATTATCTCGTAAACTGTTTCGGTATAGTTGATATTTTTGAAGCCCTCCATCACGAAAAGGTGTGTGGAGTCTGACTGTTTAAGCACATATTCAAGCTCGCTGGTACGGTAAAGAGTGTTAACGGTGACAAGCACTGCGCCTATCTTCGTGCATGCAAAGAGCATGTCTATCCACTCAGGTATGTTGGTGGACCATACGGCAATGTGATCACCCTTTTTCACGCCCATGGCCATCAGGCCTTTCGCAAGGAGATCAGTTTTGTCGTCCAGCTGTTTATAGGTTAGCCTTATGCCGCGGAGGGGATAAATAACAGCCTCATGTTCCGGCTGAGTACGGGCTTTTTCATTAAGAAAATCTCCGAATGTTTTGGTGATCATCTCGAAAGTTGACATTATAAATCTCCTGTGAAAGGGGGTAACCCAATAAATTCAGTCCAGTTTTACCAAATTCAGTTTACCTGTACAACAGAAAATTTAATCCCGGCAGAAAATAGAACACCGCAACCCGCAGGGTTCAGTGACTTCCTCTTCAGCTTTCCCCTTTCCGGGCAGCTTTCTCAGGCGAATACTCCGGCTTGTTTATAATATAAGCGAACCTGCCGGATTCAAGACTGAAACGGAGGCCTCTGTGTCTGATAAGGTAATACAGGCAGACAGCAGTGGCTGAAAAACCGGAAAACGCACCCACCGACATAGCCGCACGGGGGCCGAAATTATCTGCAATCCACCCCACCAGAGGTGCGCCGAGGGGTGTTCCGCCCCAGGCAAGGGCAAAAACTATTGCCATCACCCTTCCCCGCATGGCTGGCTCGGTGGTAAGCTGCACGGTGCTGTTTGCCGTGGTGGTAAACGTCTGCGCCGCTATGCCTATGAGTCCCAGAGCTACGCCGAAAAGCAGGAAATGCGGCATCACGGCGGCAACAACAAACCCCAGACCAAAAACAAAGCTTCCGGCCATCAGAAAACTTATCCTAGGCCGCTCCCGCCGTGCGGAAAGCAGAGCTCCCGCCACAGACCCGACAGCCATCATGGATGTGAGTATGCCGTATTCATGCGCATCGGAATGGAACACCATCACCGCCATAGAGGAAATGAAGATGGGAAAGTTAAGCCCGAATGTACCTATGAGAAAAAACATCAGCATAAGGGTTTTGAGATCAGGCCTGTTGCGTATGTATGATATGCCGCCCAGAAGGCTGCCCTTAACATAATCCGCCCTGACGCTTTCCCTGAGCTCACTTTTCCTGATTATGCTCAAAGAGAAGAGCACAGCGCAGAATGTGGCTGCATTCATAAGAAATACCCATCCGGAGCCTATTGAGGCGATAAGAAAACCCGCCACGGCGGGGCCTATCATCCTTGCTGCGTTAAAAGAGGTGGAGTTAAGGGCAACGGCATTTGAAAGATCCTCCTCTGACACCAGTTCGGAGACAAAGGTCTGCCGCGCCGGAGTGTCAAAGGCTGTCACGCAGCCGAGAAGAAACGCGAATATGTAAACATGCCAAAGCCTGACCAGATCAGTTACCACAAGAATCCCAAGCCCCAGCGCCAGAGCAGCCATGGCCGCCTGAGTGGCAATAAGCAGCCTGCGCCTGTCGAAATGGTCAACTGCAAATCCGTTGACAGGCAGCAGGAGAAGCTGAGGGCCGAACTGGAGCGCCATAACAATGCCCACAGCAGTAGCGTTATTGTCAGTAAGTTCGGTAAGCACCAGCCAGTCCTGCCCCACGCGCTGCATCCATGTGCCGATATTGGACACAAGCGCACCGTATGCCCAGACTTTATAATTAAAAACACGAAGTGAACGGAAAGTGCCTTTCAAGAAAATACGCCCTCTTAAGAGAAAATAACGCCTGCCGCGGAACTGTCCGAAGCGGGCAACTGCTCAGAATAATATTTATGAATAAAAACTTCAAAGTTTTCTTTCTCCCCCATTCCGTAAATTGAATTTAAAAACCGTTTTTTTTCATGTAGTATGTCTGTAATTCGGAGATACACAATGCGTCTGAAAAGCATTATTACGGCAGTGCTTGTTTTTGTTACGGTTTTACCGGTTTTTTTTCTTTTTATTCCGTTCCGGCTTGTTCACTCGGTTTCCGCTGATTCCGAACTGAGAAGCTACGCCGACACAGCAGGCCTTCTGGCAGGGATAATAGAGCAGAAAGGCAGCTACTATAACTCCTTCACCGCAGACTGGGGCAGCAGGGAGGAGACCTATGAGTTTCTCACAGACAGAAACCCGCTGTTCGTAAACACCGGATTTTCGGATTCTGTGTTCAGCCAGATCGGAACCCAGTTCATCATCTTCCTGCTCAGGGACTACTCGGAATACCATTCATCATACACAGAGGACTGCGGGGAGTACGCAGAGGAGCTTGTACGAGTTATCCGCAAAAATAAAAGCGAGATAGAAAAACTGGCATTCAGCAACAGAAAATTCATGATACTCAGCATGCCCTCAGCGGGCAGACCCGTTATGCTGAGCGTGAGTCCGGTAAAAACAGCCAGCCCGGAGCAGCCGGCAGTGGGTTTCGTATTCATGGGGCATGTGCTGGATAAGGAGTTTCTCACAGAGCTTTATTCGGGCTACGGGTTTGAGAGCGGAACATCCAGAGTTAATATCACCTCATCATCAGTGTATGTTAAAGAAGGCATAAACAGCATAAGCTCTGTCGAACTGCTTTCGCCGAGCACCGCAAAAATAAGCCTCACCCTCAAGGAACTCAGCGGAAAACCGCTGCTGAGCCTGTTTTTCCATGTAAAAAGAACAGTTAATACAGACATTAACCGCATTATGCTGATTTCCGCTGCCGCTTACGGAGCCATATCCCTTATCCTGTTCATTGCCGCCATATACGCCATGAAGAGGCTGGTGATAAAACCGGCGGAAAGGCTGGCTGTATTCTCCTCAAAAGCGGCCGAAGGCAAAAATATTATAAAGGAAAAGTCATTTTATATGCCTGCGGAGCTCCGCATCACAGACTCCTCTTTAAGAAAAATAGCTGAAAAGAATGACTCAATGGAGAAGAACCTCACGGAAATTTCAAAGACTGACAAGCTCACAGGCATAGCCAACAGAAGGTTCTTTGACGAAATATTCCTTTACGAGTGGAATCTGGCCAAGAGGATTAAACGCCCCCTCGGTCTTTTGATCGTCGATCTTGACGACTTCAAGCTATACAACGATGACTACGGCTACAGCGCCGGGGACAAATGCATAGCCCGTATGGCAGAGATAATAAAATCCGCCCTTAAAAGAAATACTGACATAATAGCCAGATACGGCGGAGAGGAGTTCATAATCCTTCTCCCCGATACAGATTTGACAGGTTCAGGCAAGATAGCCGAAGATATTCTGAATGCGGTTCGGAACGCTGCTGTACCACACGCGGCAGCTTTCAGGGATAAGATTCTCACTGTGAGCATTGGTCTTTGCTCAATGATTCCAGAAAACGGAGACACAAAGGAAAAACTGCTTCTGGAAGCTGACAAAGCGCTTTACGAGGCCAAGAAAAAGAAAAACTGCTTATTTTCTTTCAGCAGTCTGTAACCTTTCTTTTCCCCTCCCGTTATGGAGACAGAAGAACAAGGAGGCGGACATGAAAAAAATTGTTTCACTAATGGCTGCGGTTATGCTGGTGTTTTCGGCGGCAGGCGTGAGCTACGCAAAAATGGGCGGCGGAAGCGGGAAAGGCGGTTCATCCCACGAATCAGGTTCATCAGGCGGCAGCGGAAAAGGCGGTTCGTCCGACGGCGGGTCATCGAATGATTCAGGTTCGTCCGGGGGCAATGGCGGCTCTTCCCATGAATCAGGTTCAGGAAAGGACTCAGGAGACCATGACGGCAGCAGCAGCGAAAGCGGAAAAAGCCGCGGTGACGGAACAGGGTTCGGCCCCGGTGACGGAACACACCCCATGCCCGGAGACGGAACAGGATTCGGAGCTGAAGAAGACACGGTTCCTGCACCTCAGCCCGTCACTGAATAACACTTTCGCACAGCACGGGGCGGAAAAAAGTTTCCGCCCTGCTGAAAAACCGGGAAGAAAATGAACTCAAACAGATCTCTGCGCAGCTTTTTTGAAGAAAACTCAGGCAGGCTTTTCGGCTATCTGATGAAGCTTTCCGGATGCAGAGAGGATGCGGAAGATCTTTATCAGGAATGCTTTCTTAAATATGCCCAAAATTATCCGGACAATCACTCCCTGCCCCTGCTTTACACTGTGGCAAAAAGCCTCTTTATTGATCTCAAAAGAAAAAGCAGAGTGCATGACGAGCTTACCGAATGCACGGAAAAACATGCTGAAAGCCCTGAGGAGATTTACAGCGGAAAAGAGGAAAACAACATACTGACACGGGCTCTGTCAATGCTGGACGAAGATGAAAGAGAGCTGATATCCCTCTGCTCATCAGGCGGAATGAAGTATGCGGAAATCTCATCAATAACCGGATTGAGCGAAGCGAATATTAAAGTTAAAATACACAGGGCAAGGAAGAAGCTGAAAGAAATAATCTCGGAGAACAGAAAATGAACGGAGAAAAAGAGGTTCTGATAAGCCAGTTCATTGACGATGAGCTGAATCTGGACGAGAAAATAACCTTCGTGCATGAAATAAGAACAGACAGAGCATTTTCGGATGAGGCGATAGAGCTTCTGGAAACTGAAAAGATGCTGAGAACCGAAGAGTTCAAGACCCCGCCTGTCCCTGTCTTCAGCGAAAAACGAAGGAGCTTCCTTATCCCCTTCGGAATATCATCCTTCGCGGCGGCAGCGGCTCTTTTCCTGCTGTTTTTCAGGCTCTCCTCACCGCTTCCCGAACCTGCTCCGGCTCAGGCGCAACACAGGTTCGTGCTTCACATGCCGGAGGCTGAGAAGGTGGAGCTCGCGGGCAGCTTCAGCAGCTGGAAAACCATAGAGATGAATAAGACAGGCTCCTCCGGATACTGGCAGGTTTCCCTTCCGCTGAATCAGGGCGAATACGCTTACTCATTCATAATAAACGGAAGTGAGCGCATCACAGACCCGACGGTGAAGGCGAGGCAGGCTGATGACTTCGGCGGGGAAAACTCAGTGATCAGCATTGGAGACAGAATTTGAAAAAAGCCGTCATGCTTATGCTTATTATTTGCGCCGGATGCTCACAGCACAGTTTCAGCCCTAAGGGCGGAATGCTTCTGGCTGAATTTAAAGTGAAAGATGCCGGACAGGTCAGCTTTTATCACTCATCTGACGGTTTTGCGGAAAATAAAACCGAACTCAGTGACGGAAAATGGAGAGCTTCTGTAAAACAGGAGGAGCACTTCACCTACTTCCTCACTGTTGACGGCAAAGTTTTTCTGCCGGACTGCGGTATGAAACAGCAGGATGATTTCGGCGGAGAGATATGTATTTACGAGAGGAAACAATGAAAAAGCTTATATTCTTCACAGTGGTTGTTCTCTGCGGGTTTTCATCCGCCCTGGCTTCGGATATTTACGATACGCTGACCCAGGCGGCACTGGGTATGCGCGTGGAGAAAGGCTTATCTGAAAAACTCGCCGCGGAAACAAGAAAAAACGGCTATTCGGAAGAATCGGTAAAAATACTTGCGGAAGCTATTTCAGCAGGGAAATACGGCGCTCCGGAGAAATATGCTGAGAAGGTTCTGGAAGGAATCGCCAAGAAAGCGCCCGAAAAAGCGGTAATAAGGGCAGTAGAGCAGATACGCTCGCGGTATGAAGCAGCAGAACGTGTTGCGGTCAAAGCCGGAGTCTCACGCAGTGCGGAAGAAAGCGTCACCGATGCCGCAGCAGACGCTATGACCGCAGGAGCGAGCGAGCAGGGATTAATGAAAACTGCAGCGGCGGCATCAGGCAGAAAAACAGACAAAGACGAGGCGGCAAAAGCGTCAATAATGCTTTACAGAGAGCTGGTGCGTTACGGAGTCTCTGATCCCAGAGCATCGGAAATTGCCGAAAAATCAGCGAAATCAATGGAAAGCGGAGCAATATACAGATACAGAAAGAATTTCATGGAACAGGCCGGACACGCTGACGCGGAATCGCTGGCGGAAAGCATGGGATATGAGATGAGCGGGAGCGGTTCGCATGGAAGCGCAAGCACAGGTGGAAGCGGCAGTTCCGGCGGAGGACATGACGCAGGGTCAGGCGGAAGTTCAGGAAGCGGCGGCTCAGGCGGAGGGGGACATGACGGAGGGTCAGGCGGCGGAAAAGGCCGGCATTGAGAGAGGGTTGTTTAAGCCCTGCACAGAAACCGCCCGCGTCTGACCTGATAACATCAATCCGCACATCCTGCCGGATTGATGTACACGCTCGCGCCTTGCAAAGCAAGGCTTCGCTCCGCGCGGCGCGCTCCTGTCTGTCTTTACTATCCAAAATTTGCCGTCCATGGAAATTTTGGATACACGCTCGCGCCTTGCAAAGCAAGGCTTCGCTGCGCACGGCGGGCTCCTGTCTGTCTTTACTATCCAAAATTTGCCGTCCATGGAAATTTTGGACACACGCTCGCGCCTTGCAGAGCAAGGCTTCGCTCCGCGCGGCGGGCTCCCATCCTTGGGAGCCTGTCAGTTTATATCCTTAAAGCATTCCAGCGTCGTAGGCTTCGTCGCCCAGTTCGCGGCTGAAGAGTTCGAGAAGATCGGTAACGGTAAGCTTACTTCTCTCCTCCCCGTCCACATCAAGCACCTTTTTCCCAAGCTGCATCATAACAGTACGCTCACCGAGGCTGAGAGCCTGCTTCATGTTGTGCGTAACCATCATGGCGGTGAGGTTGTTCTCGCTCACCAGCTTAACAGTGAGTTTGAGTATTTTATCCGCGGTTTTAGGGTCAAGCGCCGCCGTGTGTTCATCCAGAAGAAGGATCTTCGGCTTCACAAGGGTAGCCATAAGCAGCGTAAGCGCCTGACGCTGACCGCCGGAGAGCAGCCCTGCCTTATCCTTAAGCCTGTTTTCCAGACCCAAGTCAAGCATGCGGAGCTGTTCACGGTAAAACTCCCTGTCACGGTTCTTCACGCCCATTCCGAACATACGTTTCTGTCCGCGCTTCATGGCTATGGCAAGGTTCTCCTCAATGCTCAGCGATTTGGCTGTGCCGCTGAGGGGATCCTGAAAAACTATGCCGATGTATGATGCTCTTTTATAGTCCGTGACGTTTGAAACGTCTTCATCGTCAATGAGTATTCTGCCTTCATCAGGTTTGAGGTAGCCCGCAACAAGGTTAAGCAGAGTGGATTTGCCGGAACCGTTTCCGCCGATTACTGTGACGAAGCTTCCCTGTTTTATATCAACCGAAACGCCCTTCACAGCCCAGTTTTCGTTAACCGTGCCTCTGTTGAAGACCTTTTTTACATTATCTATCTTTATCATTTGCCCACCGCCCCTATCTTGCTTCTGAGTCCGGGGAACATCAGAGCCACGACAACGAGGACTGCGGTAATGAGGTTGAGATCACTGGGAGAAAGGCTCACGCCGCCTATATTCACGGTAAGGGCAACGGCGATCGCCAGTCTGTAGGCTATGGAGCCGATTATAACACCGATAACAGCGCGGAAAACACCCAAAGAACTTATGAGCGCCTCACCGAGAATAACAGATGCAAGCCCCGCCACTATGGTTCCGATCCCCATGCTGACATCGGCAAAACCCTGCACCTGCGCGGCGAGAGCGCCAGCAAGGGCAACAAGGCCGTTTGAGAGGGCAACACCTATGAGTATCATCCTGTTTGTGCTGGCTCCCTGAGCCTTCACCATCTTCATGTTGTCCCCTGTGGCTCGGAGAGCAAGCCCTACCTCGGTATGGAAAAACCATATGAGAAATGCGCCAGTGAGAACAGCCACAGTACCCAGAATAATGACATTTGCCATATAAGCGGGAATACCTGTGTTCTCCAGAGAGGTGAACACAGTGTCAAACCCCAGAAGGGGAACGTTCGGCATACCCATAATGCGCAGGTTAACCGAATACAGGGCAATCATAGTGAGAATCCCCGCAAGGAGATTGAGTATCTTAAGCCGTGTGTTGAGTATGGCGGTGACTGCCCCCGCCGCCATACCGCCCGCTACTGCTATTGCTATTGTAATCCATGGGTTAACGCCGTTGAAAATCAGGATCGCGGAAATTGCCGCCCCCATGGGGAACGTGCCGTCCACGGAGAGATCCGGAAAGTCAAGGGCTCTGAAGGTGATGAACACCCCCAGAGCCATTATAGAGAACAGAAGTCCCTGTTCAACCGCGCCGAAAAACGCGTATAAACTCATTCGATAACCTTGTCTGCTGATTTTATTACTGCTTCGGGGACATTGACGCCCATTTCCTTAGCCGCTTTGAGGTTCACATAGAACTCAAGCTCGTTCTGGAACTGAACGGGGATATTTTCCGCCTTTTCGCCTTTAAGCACACGGCAGACAATTTTGCCTGTCTGAACGCCGTGCTTGTAGTAGTTGAAACCTTTCGCGGCGAGTGCTCCCCTTACCACTGAGTCGGTATCGCCCATGATGAGCGGAATGTTCGCCTCATATGCGACCTGAACCGCTGATTCCAGCGCGGAAACAACAGTATTGTCAGTGGGGACATACATAGCGTCAGCCCTGCCCACGAGAGACTTGGCAGCCATGTAGACACCGCCGGAGTTGGTCACTGTGGCATCAATTATGTTTATGCCGAGCTCTTTGGAAGCCGCCTTTGCGAGGTCAACAAGAGCGCGGCTGTTCTGTTCGCCGGGGTTATAGAGGATGCCGACATTTTTAACCTTGAGCCCGAACTCCTTGAAAACCTCAAGCTGAGCCTTAACGGGAGTGAGGTCGGAAACGCCGGTGATGTTCCCGCCGGGTTTTTCTATTGATTTAACAAGCTTGGCGCCCACGGGGTCTGTCACTGCGGAGAAGATAACGGGTATGTTGAGCCCTGATTTCTCCACAACCTGTTTCAGCGACTGAGAGTTGGGTGTGGCTATGCCGATTACGAGGTTGTTTTTATCGCCCACAAACTTTTTTGCGATCTGGTTGGCTGTTGCTACATTGCCCTGAGCTATCTGAACATCGTAAATAATGTCTTTGCCCTCAGCGTAGCCGCATGCGGTTACAGCATCTATTATACCTTTTCTTGTTGCGTCAAGTGCGGGGTGTTCCACTATCTGGGAAATACCCACCTTAACGGGAGCCGCATAAGCGGAAGCCGCGCAGATTACGGCAAGGAGTGTGACGAGCATCTTTTTCATTTTAAAACCCTCAATATGAATTGTGCCGGAAACTGAAATTTTACAGCGGGGGCGGAAAATATCAAGAACAAACCTGCGATGTGCGGAAAATATTGATTTTTGCGGTAATATCGTTCATTTATTTCAGCAATGAGAATAATAATATCCGACAACAGCGACAGCTTTACACATAATCTTGCCCATCTGGTGTTCCGGGTTTCGGGCTTCAGACCTGCCGTTATGCACTGGACGGAGCTTACACCCGGAAAGGCCTCGGATGCGGATCATCTGTTCATCTCCCCCGGTCCCGGCTGCCCTGCGGAATACCCGCTTTATTCGTTCATAAAAAACATTTCGCTCCCCGTTACGGGTATATGTCTCGGAATGCAGATACTGAACGAAGTCCACGGCGGCTCAACCCTGCGCGCCCCTGTGCCTGTTCACGGCAAGACGGATGTCATAAAATGGCGGGGCGGCTCATACCGCGTTGCCAGATACCACTCGCTGTACTGCGGCAGGGTGGCGGACTGCTTTGCCGCAGAATCCGCCAACGCTGGCGGGCTGCCGATGATAATACGCCATAAGGAAAAACCCTTCACGGGGTTTCAGTTTCACCCCGAATCATTCCTTACGGAAAAAGGGGAGGAGTTCATAGCCTATGCGCTGGGAAAGTGAGCTTATACGCCGTCTGGCGGCAAAATACAGAACGGATATAATCTGCTCCGGTGATGAATGCACATGCTTCATTGAGCCCTGCGCAGTGTTTGAAATAACCGAAGGCACAGACATAAACGAGATAAAGAGCTTCGCCTTCTCCAGTGAGACTGCGGGCTTTTTCTCATATGACTTCGGCATGCTCCTGCGAGGAGTACAAACATCCAAGAAACGCTTCTTCCCTTTGGGAATGCTGAAAAAATACTCCGCCAAAATAACCTTCACCCAAAACGGCGAGGAAGGGGACGTACACCTGCTGAAAGACCTGCCCCCTGTGCCGGAACCTCAGCATATAAGCAGGGGGAACAGGATTTCCTCATCCGCAGGAAGGGATGAATACATAAAAGGCTGCACACGCACACTGGAAGAGATACGCAGCGGCAACACATATCAGCTTAATTATGCCGTAGCCCATTCTTTCCGTGATCCGCACTTTGAGCCGCTGAATGAGTTCTTCCGGCTGACGGGCGACTCCCCCGCGGCGTTTGCCGCTTACTTTGATGCCGGAAGATACAAGATACTCAGCAGTTCGCCGGAGCGGTTCATAAAAGCGGATAACGGGCTGATCCTCAGCCAGCCGATCAAAGGCACACTCCGCACGGACAAGGACGGACTGACAGACGCTCACAGGCTCACGGAGAGCCCGAAGGAATCCGCTGAACTCGCCATGATCATAGACATGATACGCAATGACGTGGGTATAAACTCACGCTCAGGCTCGGCTAATGTGAGCGGTTTTAAATCCGTCTTCCGCATCAACAGCCTGCTCCAGATGTACGGCAATGTTACGGCAGAGCTGAGGGAGGACGCGGATGTTATTGACCTTCTGCTGGATGCCTTCCCCGGCGGTTCCGTAACGGGCTGCCCGAAGAAGCGGAGCATGGAGATAATCGACACCCTTGAGCCGTTCATGCGGGGAATATACTGCGGAAGCATATTCAGGATAAACGGAAAAAACAGCATGGACTCCTCAATCTGCATAAGAACCGGAGTGTATGATACGGGTGAAAAAACATTCACTTTTTATTCCGGCAGCGGTATAGTGACAGATTCCGATCCGCTTGCGGAGTATCATGAAACCATGAGCAAGGCGGAAAAATTCATGGAGGTTTTCGGATGATAATCTGGAAAAACGGTGTGCTTACAAATGCTGATGAAAGGTTCGGGCTGCCCGCCTTCAGATACGGCTTCGGCTTTTTTGAATCCATATTGTACAACGGCAGCAAGATATGCCACCTTGACAAACATTTACGCAGGCTCCGAAACTCCCTTGAAGAATACGGCTGTGTTTTTAACCGGATGGATTACGCAAAGCACATGACGGAAGTGATAGAGGCCAACTCCCTCACGGGTAAAAGGGCAAAAATCAACATCTATGCATTTGAAACAGAACCTGACGGAAGCACTCAGACAGATATAAGCGCCTATGAATACACAACAAATATAAGTGAATACAGGCTGAATATACATGACCGCCATCAGGTTTCCCATCTGAACAGGCATAAATCCATGAACTGGGCGCATCAGTTCCTCGCACTGAGAAGAGCAATAAAAGGCGGCTATGACAACTCGCTTCTGGTCGGTGAGGATAATGAGATATTTGAAGCCGCCTCAGGCGCGGTTCTGTTCAGGCAGGGGGACAGGTTTGTCACAACTCCCGCCGCAAACCGCCTGCCGAGCTTAAGCCTTGAGATAGCGGGGGAAGTCTTCCCTGTTGAGGAGCGGGAGATCCATCTGTGGGATCTGGAGGAGTTTGAAAACTGCTGGTTCCTCAATTCCATGATAGGCGCTAAGCCTGTTTCATGCATATCGGTGTTCACATTTGAGCCGGATCACGAAACAGCACAGAAGATAACCGGGGCGGTATGCGGCTAATTATCCGCAAACATAGCCTGAATCACATCATGGTTTGAGAAAACCGCGTCAGGGTTATGCCCCACTCTGTCCAGCATGATCCATGTGTGGCTGGGGCATGAACCGCCGTTGAGCTTTTCAAGGTGGTGTCTGAAAAGTGCTGCTCTCTCCACCCTGTTTTTCCCCTGAATATCAGCACCGCATGAGTTGTCAAGCGACAGCGAGCGTCCGAGATTCTGTTTGCCCACCACAAAAACCATATGTCTTTTCAGAAGGTTGTTCCTGATGTCCTGCGTCTGCATATTGCTGCCGTAGCCGTAAATGCTGTCCAACCCGTATTTGTATGAGTTATATGAGAAACAGCCCGTTATCTGAGACCGTCCCAGAGGGATTATCCGCCCGTTCTCATCCCGGAAGCGTTCATTGCTCAGATAAAGGTAAGTCGAAGGGTTCGCAGCCACATAGGTGAACTTAACTCCTTTTGAAGCGAGCCTGTTCTCTGTGGAGTTCATAGCGGCAAACTGAATGGCAAACTGTGCCCCGCCGCCGTGCCCGGCTATTACCACTTTTCTGAGTGTATCCTTGTTTCTGTGGTACACCTCTCCAATCATCCGCTCAAGCACAGTAAACGAACTTACGGAGGGGTAGCCTTTGTTCAGCCCGCTGCTGAGGGAATAGCCGCCGCCGCGCCACCTTCTGTCCCAGAAGAGCATCCCCTTCTCCCTTTCTGCCACACGTCTTTCGAGAAACTGCGGAGCTATAACGGAGGTTTTGCCTCTTCCCGCCACATCTGCGGCAAAAATGCCCTTACTCATGTAGGAGACAGGATTGAGGGTGTCATCGTGTATCATAATCAGCAGTGTGCTGACATTTTCAGCGCCGAGATCACCTTCATAAGGCAACACAACCTCTGCGCTGCCGATTTTGAAACTAAATCTTTCATGGGCTATGGGAATATTGCCGCTGTACAGCTTTTTCATCTCCCCGCAGCCGGTAAAGGCAAGCATCAGGCAGACAGCAAGCAGGAGCCTGCGCAAAGCGGCATAAGGGAAACACACTGAGAACATCAACTGACCTCCGGACACACACTGTCCAAACCACAGACTGATCAATATACAGCCTGATCTGTTATATAACCACGTTAATCTTAAAAAATATTTTTTTATCTTAAGATTCTGAAAGAGAAAGGGAAAATCAGTTCAGGTTAAGTTTTTCTGAAAATATATGCATTAATCGTTACAAAAAATGTTAAAATTTTTTTAAAAGGATCTTTCTTCATTATTAACAATTAAAATTAACACAATTTTAGTCGAAATTTTTTACTGTAAAATAATTATTATCATTTAAAAAATTTTGTGTTATAGTCCGCATTATCAACTATGGAGGTTTATTCTTATGAGAACAAAACTATTGTCAATGCTTGTGTTAATGGCGGCACTCGTGGTATCAGGTCCTGCATTCGCTGAAAAACTTCAGGCTGATGCCAACAAACTTTTTAAACCTATTCCCTACGCACCCCCTGCGCTTAAAGACAATCCCATGACTCTGGACAAGGTGGAACTGGGCAAAATGCTTTTCTTCGAGCCCAGACTTTCAAAAAGCAGCCTTCTGAGCTGTAACACCTGTCATAACCTCAGCTTCGGCGGTGACGACTATCAGGAAACTTCCATCGGTCACGGCTGGCAGAAAGGCCCCAGAAATGCACCCACAGTTCTTAACTCTGTTTTCAACCTCGCACAGTTCTGGGACGGCAGAGCGGCTGACCTTAAAGAGCAGGCTAAAGGCCCCGTTCAGGCTTCTGTTGAAATGAACAGCACACCCGACAGAGTTGTGGTTGTTCTGAAAAGCATGCCCGAATATGTTGCCCTGTTCAAAAAAGCATTCCCCGGCGATAAAGACCCCGTCAGCTTCGACAACATGGCAAAAGCAATAGAAGCTTTCGAAGCTACGCTCCTTACCCCTGATTCCAGATTTGACCTTTACCTGAAAGGCGATCTTAACGCCCTCAGCAAAGACGAGAAGAAAGGGCTTGAACTTTTTATAAGCAAAGGCTGCGCTGACTGCCACGCCGGTGTTAACATGGGCGGCGAGGACTACTACACATTCGGCGTTGTTGAAAAACCCGATGCAAAAATAGTTTCCGGCGACAAAGGCAGATTTACAGTAACAAACACTGCGGCTGATGAATATGTTTTCAAATCACCCAGCCTCAGAAACATAGAATACACTGCACCCTACTTCCACTCCGGCAAGGTATGGGGACTTCAGGAAGCAGTGGCCGTAATGAGCTCGGCTCAGCTCGGCATATCACTTACGGATTCCGATACTAAGTTTATAACGGCTTTCCTTAAAACCCTTACAGGTGTTCAGCCCAAAGTGGCGTACCCCGTGCTTCCTCCTTCAACGGATGCCACCCCGAAACCTGAATGGAAATAAAACCTGACTGAAGAAAAACAAATCCCGAAAAGCCGCTCCCGAAAGGGGGCGGCTTTTTTTTGCGTTTATTCATTGTCACTGAAATTTGAACGCCATATCATTAAAAGTATTACCTCTGCTTTACCGAGTTAATATTATTTTTCTTTTAATTTCAAATTGCCATGAATTTTTCTGCTCGGAAATGTTATAATACATGAAACTGTAAAATTACAACGGGCTGATTACTATATGAAAAATGAAAAACTTATTCTTGTGGGGATAGGAGCAAGCGCCGGCGGGCTTGAGGCGCTTAAGCTTTTTATACCGAACATCGAGCCGAACGGAAGGATAGCCTATGTGGTTGTCCAGCACCTGAGCCCGTCACACAAAAGCATGCTCACCTCCCTTCTTTCAAAAGACTGCAAGCTGGAAATAGCAGAAATAAAAGACAACACCCCGCTTAAGCCCGACCTTGTTTACATCACACCGCCGAATTTCAATGTCAGAGTAAAAAACGGAGTGCTCCGCCTCACCCGTCCGCAGGATTTTGTTGGGCCGAAACCATCTGTCGATCAGTTTTTTATATCCATGTCGGAGGATGAGACCATATCCCCCTGCGGTGTCATTCTTTCCGGCACAGGCTCTGACGGCTCCACAGGCATACGCGCAATTAAGGCCGCAGGCGGCATCACCATAGCTCAGGAGACGGAATCCGCCAAATATGACGGCATGCCCCATTCCGCAATAGAAACAGGCAATGTGGATATAACCCTCACCCCTGAAAAAATTGCTCCGGAAATAGCTGAAATTTTTCTCAACAGCGCCATACCGGAGGTCACAATCCCTGAGCAGAAAGAATCGGAAGATTATTTCAAGACTATTCTGACCCTCATCAAGCGCAAAAAGGGCACTGATTTCAGGGATTACAAGGAAAACACCATCAAGCGCCGCATACAGCGGAGGATGGCCGCAAGAAAATTTATCAAAGTAACAGATTACATTGAGTTTCTGAAAAACAATGCAGATGAGATAGAGCACCTTTTCTTTGATATACTGATAAATGTCACAGCTTTTTTCAGGGATCAGGAAGCCTTTACGGAGCTTAAAAATGAGCTGTCAAAATACATCGGCTCAGAGAGGTTTCAGGATTCACTGAGGTTCTGGATAGTGGGATGCAGCACCGGGGAAGAGGTTTATTCCGTCACAATACTTATAGCGGAAATTCTGGGTGATAAGTTTCCCGGAGCGGATATACAGATATTCGCCACGGATATAGACACGGCAGCGCTCAATATAGCCCGCAAAGGGTTTTACCCGGAATCAGCCATTGCCGAAATTGATCCTGCGCTTGTAAAAAAATATTTCATCAAGCACGGAAGCACTTACGAAGTTATCAAAGCTCTGAGGGAGATGGTGATCTTCTCCCGTCATGACATCGCCTCTGATCCGCCTTTTATCCGGATTGACTTCATAAGCTGCCGTAATCTTCTTATCTATTTTAATTCAGACCTCCAGAAAAAGGTTTTTCACTCTTTCTACTATTCCCTTAATCCGGGCGGAATACTTATGCTCGGCAAATCTGAATCCACAGGGAATCTGGACACACATTTTGAAACGGTGGACAAAAAAAACAAAATCTACCGTCTGCCTATGCACAGAAAAAAAGTGTCAAAACCATCCTTTCCGAAAATTTCAGTGTCCAGATACCACGAAACAGTGGAAGCCCAGTCGGAAAATGATTTCGACTCATACATCAGAAAAAGCAGGCTGGAAGAATTTTTCGATGCTTTCGCAGTGACGGATATTCAGATGAACATCTTCTATCTGCACGGAAAAATTGCCGAATATATTCAGCTTCCCACCGGCAAGCCGAAAATGAACCTCAGCACTATGATATGCAAAATGTTCCGCTCCGATGTCCGTGTGATGATCCAGAAAATCAAAAACGGTGCATCGCACGCAATTTCACCGTTCAGAAAATCAGACGGGTTCTTCGTGCGCTGCAATCTGCGTAAAATGACAGATGAGGGGCACGACACAGGATTCATACTGCTTTACTTTGAAAACATACCGGAGAAGGAACTTCCGGGAGTGTCATACCTTGATGACAGCTGTGACATGCGCATCATGGAGATACAGATGGAACTCGCCAACACCAAGCAGGATCTCCAGACAGTTATAGAAGAGCTTGAAACATCCAACGAAGAGCTTCAGTCACTGAACGAGGAACTGCATTCCTCCAATGAGGAGCTTCAGTCATCCAACGAAGAGCTTGAAACCACCAATGAGGAACTTCAGGCAACCAACGAGGAGCTGAACATCGCCTACAATGAGCTGAAAGCCCTCTACGAGGAAAGGGAGCACAGGGAAAAACTGCTTATTGAAAAAACCACGCTCCTGACAGAATCAGAGAATATGCTGAAAGCCCTCAACAAAAACCTTGAGGCAAGGGTTGAGAAAGAGGTTGCGCAGAGGCTCCAGAGCGAGCTTTTCATCACCAAAATTTTTGAAACCGCCGAGGTGGGAATCTGCCTCACTGACAGCAAAGGCTGCTTTGTTAAGGTCAACAAGGCATACATGCAGATTTACGGTTATGCTGAAAATGAGCTTCTGGGAAGCCCCTTTACTATAGTTGTGCCCGAAAATTTCCGTGAAACCGCCATGCATATGCATAATGAATTCATCAGCGGCAAGCTGTCAGAAATCCCCGCCGAGTGGGCTGTTGTGAGCAAAAGCGGCAGAACCCTGAAAATAATCTCCACTGCAAGCAGGGTGGAGCTTGGCGGAAAGCTGTATAAAATAACCTCCGTGACGGACATTACAAATATCAAGCGTATTGAAGAGGAACAGAAGCAGCGCGAGTATCTGCTCATTCAGCAGAGCAAGCTGGCCGCAATCGGCGAAATGGTGGCCTCCATAAACCACCAGTGGAAACAGCCGTTAAACTCTCTGTACCAGATATTCCAGTACATTGACAATGTACTGAACACAGAAAAACCGGATGAGGCCGTGAAATCTATCCGCGAAGTCACCGGGGAAAGCAGAAGCATAATCTCCTTCATGGATGACACCATCAACACATTCAAGAATTTCTTCAAGCTCAAATCATCCATCTCAAGTTTCAGCATACTTGAGGCAGTGAAACAAACTCTCCATATTCTGGATGCGAAAATTTCCAATAACTTCGTGGAGGTGACCTTTAAATACAAAACAGCGGAATCCAAAGCATATACCAAGGTTACGAACGGAAGCGCTAAAAACCTTAATAAGATAGCCGATTTCTACACCACAGGCTCCATGAACGACTTTCAGCAGGTGGTGATGAACCTGATCAGCAACGCCATTGATGCAGTGGCGGAAAAGAAACGGCAGGACAAGGACTTCAAAGCGGGAAGGATAAGCATCAGCGTCATAAACCGCCGGGAGTTTTTCGAGATTCAGGTTGAAGACAACGGGACGGGAATACCTGAGGAGATAAAGCCGAAGCTCTTTAACCCCTACTTCACCACCAAAAAGGACGAAGGCACAGGAATAGGTCTTTATATATGCAGGCTGATACTGGAAAACAAATTTTTCGGCAGAATATCCGTAGGCAGTAAAAAGCAGGGGGCAAAATTTATTGTGGAACTCACTAAATTCTAGGTGCTCACACGGTTTGACATACACAAACAGCTGTATTAGTATATCCGCAGGCGGGCTATACAATGGATAAAGCGGATCTTAAAAGCAGCATTATTAAATTCATAGATAAATACACTGCCACTTCGGGTGAAAATCACCTTCACGCCATAAATGAAAAAGCGTGGGCACAGCCCCTTGTGGGCTTTGCGTCCGGTTCTGATCCCCTCTTTGATAAATACCGCGAAATGATTGGCGACTTCTACTGGACCCCGGCAGACGCCATGAAACTCGCCTACCCCGATGCCGACTTTGACCGGACGGAACTCACTGTCATCTGCTGGGTTCTGCCGCAGACAGATGAAACCATAGCCGAACAGAGGAAAGCCACGCTTCTTCCTTCCAGAAGATGGATATTTTCCAGACTGCACGGTGAAAACTTCAATAATCAGCTAAGGAATGATTTTCAGAAATTTCTCAGGGATCAGGGGCTTAAAGCAATCGCCCCCTCTATTGCGGAAGGATGGGGCTACAGACAGTCCGATACGGCGGGGATATGCTCCAACTGGTCAGAACGGCACGCAGCATACGCAGCGGGGCTCGGCACATTCAGTCTTTCCGACGGTTTTATAACCGAGGCAGGCATAGCCGTCCGCATAGGCTCCGTGATTGTTCAGGCGGATATTGAACCTGACAAACGGACTTATGAGCACCATCTCGGCAACTGCCTTTTCCACGCCACAGGCAAATGCAGGGCATGCATGAAGCGCTGCCCGGCGGGAGCCATAACTGACGAAGGCCACAACAAGGAAGCCTGCATGAAATATATCCGCGATATAACGGTGAAATACACAGAGAAGATGACAGGCTTTAAGGTCAATGCCTGCGGCCTCTGTCAGGCAGGGGTTCCATGCGAAAGACGCAACCCCATGAAGCCTAAATAAGCATCTTCCTTATCCTCGCGGAAATCCATTCACTGGCAATAACCGTTCCCAGCACCGAGATCAGAATCACAGACACCTGAGACCATGCCAGAATGCTTAAGGATGCGCTCAGGTTAAGCCCTATCCCCCCTGCCCCGACATAACCCAGAATTGTGGATTCCCTTATGTTTATATCCCATCGGTAAAGGCTTATTCCTGCGAATGCCGGCATTATCTGCGGCACTATGCCGTATGAAAACACTTGTGAAGGCGCAGCGCCTGTCGCTGTGACAGCCTCCACCTGAGTCCGGTCTATCTCCTCAATGGCTTCATAAAGCAGCTTGCCGACAAACCCAACGGAGCGCAGAGCAATGGCGATTATACCGGCAAATATCCCCGGACCGACTATAGTTACCAGCAGCAAAGCCCAGATAAGCGAATTTACCGACCTGCTTGAGACAAGGATAAGCATTGCAAACGGGCGGACAAGCTTTCTGCTCGGAGTTGTGTTTGAGGCTGCCAGAAACGCCACAGGCACAGCTATAACTATACCGAGCAAAGTACCCAGAGTGGCTATATTAAGCGTATCCCACAGAGGTTTCCAGAGCTTGTTCAGGTATTCGAACTTCGGCGGAAACATCCTCATAATCATAAGCCGTAACTGCTCAGGAGCATCCGCAGCAAAAACCCATATGGTATTTGCGGATATGCTGCGCCAGCTTAAAAAGATCAGCATCAGACCTATAAACCAGCCAAACCACACCATAAGCTGTTTCTTTGAGTCCTTAGGAGTCCAGAAAACTGCCCCGTTCTTTTTTATCAGCGGCATATTACTGGAGCCTCTTCCTTATTATTCCCGAAACATATTCGGCGCACATAACAATTACTATTATAACAATAAGTATGGCCGCAGTTGTGTCATACTCGTATCTGTCGATGGATGTGTTCAGGGTTGCACCTATGCCGCCCGCGCCCACTATGCCTATTACCGCAGATTCACGGAAATTTATGTCCAGTCTGTAAACGGACAGGCCGATGAGCCTCGGCATAACCTGCGGCTGCACACTCCATGTCAGCATCTGAAAAAAGCCTGCTCCTGTTGAGCGTATCGCCTCTGTCTGAACGGGGTCTATATCTTCAATATCCTCTGCCAGAAGTTTCGCCATGAAACCTATGGTGGCAAAAGTCAGGGTCAGCATCCCCGCCAGTGCTCCGAAACCGAACATGGCCACAAAGAATATCGCTATTATCACTTCCGGGAATGTTCTGGAGACTGCTATTATGCTCCGGCAAAGGAAATAAACCGGAAAAGGGGCTATATTCCCGGCAGCGCCTATACCCACCGGAATGGAAAGAAGTATACCTAAAGCTGTGGAAACAATTGTCATAGTGAGGCTTTCCAGTATACCTTCAAATATCTCGTTCCATCTTGAAGTAAAATCAGGGTGCAGAAAGGAGCCAACAAACGCAGCCCCTCTGCCGAGCCCTTCCTGAACCCTCACCCAGTTCACTTCAACAGAGGACAGGGCAAGTGCGAGGTATACAACAGCAGTAAAAGCAAGCCCTATCCGTATATACGGATTTGCAATCAGGTGCTTCTTCTTCCAGTTTACTCCGTCTGAGGCATGTATAAGCGGCATAGGCTAATCATTCGCCAGAGCATATTCCATGCTTCCGCATGAATTCTGATGTTCAGGCCCCGGAGCCTTGTTCCTGTCTGCTCCTCCGCTCCAGTCCTCTTCGCCGTATATCTCAGTCAATATACCGTCCGTGAGCATTTCAGGCTTGCCGTCAAACACTATACTCCCCTTGCGGAGGCCTATTATTCTGTCTGCAAACATTTTCGCAAGCCCCACATCATGGAGGTTGATCACCGCAAGCAGTTCTCTCTCACGGCAGAGCTCTTTGATAAGGCGCATTATCTGCCTTGCTGTCTTGGGGTCGAGGCTTGCCGTCGGTTCATCCACAAGGAGAAGATCAGGCTCCTGAAGAAGCGCACGGGCAATACCCACCCTCTGGCGCTGTCCGCCGGAGAGAGCATCAGCCCTTTTGTCAAAATGTTCCGAAAGCCCCACACGCTCCAGCAGGTTGAGAGCCTTTGAAACATCCTCGGCAGAAAACTTTCTGAACCAGCTTTTCCAGAAACCGATATAGCCCAGCCTGCCGGAAAGCACATTCTCCATAACAGTCAGACGTTCCACAAGGGCGTACTCCTGAAATATCATGCCTATCTTCCGTCTTGCCCTGCGCAGGGAGGCTCCCCTGAGTGAGGCTATATCACCGCCGCCAACAAGTATCCGGCCGGATGTAGGCTCCACAAGGCGGTTGACACAGCGTATCAGAGTGCTTTTCCCGGCTCCCGAAGGGCCAATGAGCGCTATTATCTCTCCGCGCCCAAGCTCCAGATTAACTCCGTTCAAGGCCAGATCGCCTGTTCCGTATTTTTTTATAAGGTTTTCGAGTTTAAGCATTATTCTCTCTTAAAAATTAAAATACGGCGGCCGGAAAACCCAACCGCCGTTTTTTATCCCTGTCGGTGTTATTTGCAGTCGTATGTTACGCCCATTGCTGCGTCTATTTTTCTGACAACTTCCCATTCCTTTTTGTAGGTTATGGGTATGAATCTGTCTTCTGATTTGAACTCAGCTTTCAGGGGTGTATTTGTCCAGTCATAGGAGAGAAAAGCCTTTTTGATTTTCTCTGCAAGCTCAGGTTTAAGATTGTAAACGTGTCCGTAGCCTGTAGTGGGGAAAGTCTGAGACTGATATATGGTGCGTATTTTGCTGCCGTCAATAACCTTGCGCTCTATCATCCGCTTCATGACTTCGTTCGCTATTGCCGCCGCTTCATAGTCTTTGTTATAAACTCCGAGAACAGAGTTATCATGCTTGCCGCTGAATGCAGTTTTGAAGTCTTTGTCCGCCTCAAGCCCGAACTCGCTCTTAAGGAGTGCGGAAGGAGCCTTAAAACCGGAGTTTGAAGTGGGTGAGGTAAATGCCAGGGTTCTGCCTTTCAGGTCTTCAACTTTTTTGATGCTTGAATCAGTATGTGTGATTATCTCCATCTCATAGCCGAAAGCACCTTCCGCTGAGGCCATCATTGCAAAAGGAACAAATCCTGCGCAGTTTACAGCTATGGGGTTGGAGCCTGTGTTGAAGCCTGCAACATGGAGTCTGCCTGAGCGCATAGCCTCAAGCTGAGCTGCGTTTGACTGAACAGGAAAAAACTGTACTTTTTTACCTGTAACTTTTTCCATGTGTTTAAGAAAATCGTCCCACACACCCCTGTAAACCTCAGGATCCTCAACGGGTGTATAGCTGAAAATGATTACGGAAGGATCAACCCATTCCTTTTTATCTGCCGGAGCATCAGCCACCATATCACCATTACGATCACAGAACTTCTTGTCCAGCTGCCCTCTGGGGCAGTCATCTGCCACAGCAGCAGAGAAAGACATAAGCAGCAGAGCAGCAAACATCACTATTTTTGTCATAAAATTTTTCATAAACTCTCCTCCAGATTAAGCGGATAGGTACTGAATCATTTGTTAATGATACTGATTTTTATCCTATCGCTGTCAGGCGGATGTCATATTCTTTTAAAAAATTCAATTTATTTAAAATGAAAGGATAAACAGAGGATTCAGGGAACAGTCAGAAAATTTCGGTTGAACATGTGTTGTCATGATGATTCAGGACACTGGGTAATAGCAGAGAGAGGAAACGCCTGATTGCCATAACTTAAGGGAAGAAAACTGTAGTAAATAATCCGTAAATAAAATAGCCCCCTACAAAGATAATGAGTGCCATAACCAATAAGCCCAGAATCATGACAATAATAGCATTTCCAAGGAGCGCAAATGCATCAATCAGGAACCAGAGAAAAGCCAGAATTCTCCAAATCACAACAAATGGAACAAAAATTATAGGTAACTTTATATCATCTTCACTGGAAGATTGTTCTTTAGGAGCAACTGACCAGTAACCTCTAGACCATGCATATTTGCACGGGTGATTATATGAATACGGATTAACATCCCCCTTTTTACCATCATAATGCGCAGCAATCCCCTCCTTGTAAGCCTTTTTAGCTGCGGAATATCCAAGGTTCCAGTCGTAAGCATTCATATCACTTTTGTGATAAGGATTTCTTTTGCTCTTATCGTAACTGGTAAAAGCTTCTGCCCCTTCGGCAAATGATGATTTTGTTTCCATATTTCAATTTATCAGATAACGTGCGGGCCGAAAAGTGAAGTTGCACACAAAAGCAACAAAGAACCCCGGAGAATTCCGGGGCTCTTTTCATCAATACCGTTTTTATCTTAAACCAGCGAACCGCTCTTTTTGGAATACTTAAGCACACCGTCGGCGCATCTGTAGGCGAGTGCGCCAACTGTTCCCGTCGGGTTGCAGCCGCCGTTGTGAGGGAAGTTACCCGCGCCCACGACAAACAGATTTTCAGCATCCCAATGCTGGAGATATGTGTTCACTACGCTTTCCTTGGAGTCACTGCCCATGATTGTGCCGCCTGTGTTGTGAGTAGTCTGGTAGGGCACAATGTTGTAATCCTTGCTGTTGGACTTCAGACCGACTGATTTGGCGCCCATATTTTTCACTATCATATCAATCTTCCCTGTAAGGAAATCAAACATAGCCCTGTCCTGCTCTGTGAAGTTGTATGTCATCCTGAGCAGCGGCAGGCCGTAAGCATCCTTATAAGTATCATCAAGTGAAAGATAATTTTCCCTATGGGGTATTGAAGCACCCTGAGCGCCCACACCCAGTGAGCGTGTAAAACTGCTGATAGAAGCTTTTTTGAACGCTGCGCCCCATGAAGGAGTGCCGGCAGGGACAGCATTTGTTTCTATGGGACGCTTACCGCTCTGGAGCATCGATATGAGCCCCCCGTGAATGAAATTAAGCTCTGAGTGATCGAAGTTGTCTCCGTTGAAATCATCCACACCTATGGCCAGTGCCCCTGCTCCGGCGAACAGATTCATCTGTTCATCAAAAAATCCGGTTGCACCCGGAGTAATTTGGTAACAATAGTTTTTGCCGAGAGTGCCTTTGCCCGTCATGGGATCATACATTTCACCGATTCCGGAAACCATGAGAAGCTTGGCGTTGTTCATTACATAGCTGCCGAGAACAACCACATCCGCAGGCTGTATAAATTCTTCCAGAGTAAGAGTATTAATGTATCGCACACCTGTGACCATGTTCCCTTTTTTCAGCACTTCCACAACATTAGCGTTGCAGCGCAGCTCAAAATTACCTGTCTTCTGGGCAACGGGGATCACTGTGTTTATGGGGCTTGCCTTGGCGTTGTACTCGCAGCCGAACCTTTCACAGTGACCGCAGTATTCGCAGGGGTCAAGCTCAGCACCGTCAGGGTTTGTATAAGTCTGCGAGGCTATACCCGCCGGAAGCACATAAGGGTGACAGCCGGATTTTTTTGCGCCGTTTTCAAAGATCTCCATGACAGAAGTCTTCACAAGAGGCGGCAGCGGATAGGGTGAGGATCTTTTTCCGTCAAAGGGACTGACTGATTCGCCTGAAACACCTATGATGTTCTCAAATTTAGTGTAATACGGTTCAAGCTGCTCATAGCTCAGCCCCCAGTCCTGAATAAGATAGTCTCCGGACAGTTTGCTGCCGTAGCGTTCCTTCGTCATGGTTTTGATTTTGAAGTCATACGGAAAAAACCTGAAATTCATCCCATTCCAATGCACACCGGAGCCGCCAAGACCATCGCCCAGAAGGAAGGAGCCAAGTTTTCTCATTGGCAGAGCTTTCATATTACGATCATTTCTGAAGGTTATTGTTTCTTTTGAGAGATCCTGCATCAAGCCGTAATTAACCGCATAACGCCATTCGTCATGTATTTCCATGAAGTCTTCAACCGTCCTGTAGCCGCCCCTTTCAAGCCCGACAACGCTTAAGCCCGCTTTAGCGCATTCGGAAGCGACTATGCCGCCTGTAAAGCCGACGCCGACAGTAACCACATTCACTTTTTTAAGTTCTGTTGCCATATCAATATCCTCCCGCTCTTAATACATATCCGCAAGGGAAACGGGTTCAATCTTCTCAAAATTCCTGCTTTTTATGATGTCAAAATAACTCATCTGAGCTCCCGGATACTGCTTCATTCGCCATCCGTTCATATTGCTGTTACCGCCGTAGATAGGATCGGCATACACGCCAGCCAGCACTGCCCCGCGCAGGAGAGAAAAAAAGTACGCTGAATTAAAGCCATCCGTAGGAATAGCGCCGGATTCGCACATTTTGAGAATCACGTCCTTGTCAGCATCCTTAAGTTCGGGGAAATTCTTTTGGAACGTCATCTGCGAATAGCTGTTAAGAGCACCCAGCCCCTTGGAAAAAATATCACGTTTAAGAAGAGGTGTCTGGTATCCCTGTGTTGGAGCCCCTTTAAAGAAGGGTCCCGACATGTATTCCCTGGTATTGTATCCGTAGGCTCCTGCAAGTTGGTTATCAATGAAAAACGGAACGCCCAGTTCCTTGGCTCCGGGTCCGTTATCATCTTTTGGAAAAATCCTTTCGGAAGCTTCGGACAGAGTGGCAAATTCCAGTTCATTTGTGAAAAACATCTTGCCCTTCGGCGAAATTCTTGTGTTTTCGGAGGGTAGTTGAGCCGAATGCTTCATTTCAGCAGCATGGGTTTCAGCAGTTGTAACACTCAGTATGCTCCCGCTCAGAGCCGCAACGCCTGCTGCAACGCCCGTTGCCTTCAAAAAATTTCTGCGTGTCATGTCAGCCTTTTTTGACATAATTACCTCCTAGTGATTTGTGTGCTGTTCATACATATATACTAGGATATACCTGCAAAGGGGCAAATTGCAAGACATGACTGATTAATAATTATCACTATCATTGGCTTAACAAATATCAGGTGTCATCAATAGACAGATTAACTGTAGACTTGATTGAGGGAAAATATGTCACTCTACGCACGGTGCAGTTCCTTACACGAAACTTTTTGCGTCATTGCGAACCCTGAAAAGGTGAAGCAATCTCTATGTATATTCAGAGACTGCCGCGTCGCGTCGCTCCTCGCAGTTGTATATGTTATTTAATTCGAGGCGAGAATTTATTTATTTGTTA
>NZ_JAJAPB010000016.1 GCF_026226615.1 Geovibrio ferrireducens | reverse complement strand
CCTCGAATTAAATAACATATACAACTGCGAGGAGTAAAATGACGAAGCAGTCTCAAAAGTCAGGGATTCTTCGGCTTTGCCTCAGAATGACAATTATTTTTTCTCATAGCTCGCACCTTGCGGAGCAGCGGTTCTCTCTGTACGGCAGGATTCCCGATACCATTTTATGCCGCCTTTACCATTTTACCTATAATATATTGAAAACTCGCTTAAGTTCACCTAAAATGAGCGGGTATATCAGTTTTTACGGAGGGCGTAACAATCATGGATAAAGACAGAGTGTATCTGGATAAAAGCGAAGTTCCCAAGCAGTGGTACAACATTATGGCGGATATGCCCAAGCTTCCCGCACCCCCTATAAGCCCCGCAACGGGCAAGCCTGTTGCGCCCGAAGAGCTTCTTGCGATTTTTCCCCCTGCTCTGCTTGAGCAGGAAATGACAGATAAAAGATGGATCGACATCCCCGATGAGGTTCGCGAAATAATATCCCTGTGGCGGCCGTCGCCCCTTATAAGGGCAAGAAGGCTGGAAAAAGCCCTCGG
This sequence comes from Geovibrio ferrireducens, assembly GCF_026226615.1. Taxonomy (NCBI): domain Bacteria; kingdom Pseudomonadati; phylum Deferribacterota; class Deferribacteres; order Deferribacterales; family Geovibrionaceae; genus Geovibrio; species Geovibrio ferrireducens. The sequence continues at coordinate 55,134 of NZ_JAJAPB010000016.1, read as the reverse complement.
TACGCCCGCAAAAATATACTATAAATACGAGGGGCTTTCCCCCGCAGGCAGTCACAAGACAAATACTGCCGTGGCGCAGGCCTATTACAACAAAGAAGCCGGAATAAAAAGGCTCACCACCGAAACAGGAGCAGGGCAGTGGGGCAGTGCGCTCAGCTTCTCCTGCGCGCAGTTCGGCATGGAGTGCAGGGTTTACATGGTTAAGGTCAGCTACTTCCAGAAACCTTACAGAAAAGCCTTTATGAAAATGTTCGGCGCGGAGATTTTCCCCAGTCCGTCTGAACTCACAAACGCAGGGCGTGAAGCCCTGAAACGCAATCCCGACATGCCGGGCAGTCTGGGTCTTGCCATAAGCGAGGCTGTGGAGGAGGCGGCAGGGCGCAAGGACACTAACTATGCCCTCGGCTCCGTGCTCAACCATGTCTGCCTTCATCAGACCGTAATCGGTCTTGAGGCGCAGAAGCAGTTTGCCAAGATCGGCGCTTATCCTGATATGATATTCGCATCATGCGGCGGCGGCTCGAACTTTGCGGGAATAGCCTTCCCCTTTGTTCTGGATAAAATGAACGGCAAAAACGTCACGGCCGTTGCCGTGGAGCCCGCAAGCTGTCCCACGCTGACCAAAGGCATCTACACCTACGATTACGGCGATGTGGCGAAGCTTACGCCCATTATGCAGATGTACACCCTCGGACATGACTTTGAGCCGCCCGCGATCCACTCCGGCGGTCTGCGTTATCACGGGGAGTCTCCTCTGGTGAGCGCGCTTTACAATCAGGGGCTTATCACAGCGCAGAGCGTTCCCCAGCTTGAGGTTTTCAACAGCGCGCTTATGTTCGCGAAGGAAGAGGGTGTGGTTCCTGCTCCGGAATCCTCACACGCCATAGCCGCCACAATCAAGGAAGCCCTGAAATGCAAAGAGAGCGGAGAGGCCAAAACCCTGCTTTTCTGCCTCAGCGGACACGGACATTTCGACATGATGTCATATGAGGCGTTCACCGACGGCAAGCTTGAGGACTACGCATACCCCGAAGCGGCGATTGCAGAATCCCTGAAACATCTTCCGGAAGTGAAATGAGAATACTCCTTCATCAGTGCTGCGCCCCCTGTTCAGTTTATCCCGTAAGGGAACTGAAAGAGGGCGGGCACGATATATGCGCATATTTTTTCAACCCGAACATACACCCGCTCATGGAGCTTTACGCCCGCTTTGAGCAGGCTGTCCTGTTCAACAGGGCACAGGGGATTGAAATGATTGCGGATGATACTTACGGCCTGACGGATTTCGCAAGAAACGCCGCCTACCGTGAGAATATGCGTTGCGCATACTGCTATTCATCACGTATGGAGAAAGCGGCGCAGACTGCGGCGGAGAAGGGGTTTGACTGCTTCTCCACCACACTGCTTTACAGCAGATACCAGAAGCATGAACTTATTATCGAAATGTGCGAGGCGGCGGCGAAGAAATACTGTGTGCCGTTTCACTACGAAGACTGGCGTGAAGGCTGGCAGCACGGCATAGACGAATCAAAGCGGCTTGAGATGTACCGCCAGAAATACTGCGGCTGCATATACAGTGAGGAGGATGCCTTCAAAGGGCGGCTGGCTAAGAAATTCGCCGGACTGAAAGAGGGGCTTTAGATGGGCGGAATTGGCAAAATTCTGATTGTTACGGGCATTGTCCTTGTTGTAGCCGGGGTGATATTCACTGTGGGCGGGAAGTTCGGCCTCGGCCGCCTGCCCGGTGACATAGCCTTTAAAGGGAAGAACTTCTCCTTTCATTTCCCTATAGTTACCTCCATCATAGTGAGCATTGTCCTCACTGTTATTCTGAATATTTTTTTCAGGAGATAAAATGAGCTGGCTTCTGTTTATGGATGAGAGCGGACATGACCACAGAACCATGCCCTATGAGGTAAGGGGCGGGTTTGCGATTCACTCCGGAAAACTATGGGCTTTTGTTAAGGATTGGCTTAATCTTGAACTGAATTATTTTGGCACACATCTGAAACAGTTTAATAAAGAACTCAAGGGATCTAAGCTTCTTGATAAAGACAGACTGAAGTGGGCAAGTATGGATTTGCCGCTTGAGGATGATGAACGAAGGAGTTTATGCAGAAAATTTCTGACGAAAGGCTTGGAGAAGACTAATCCTGCCAAAAAGGAATTTCTGGCTTATGGTCAGGCATCGGTAGGAATGGCCGGTTCGATAATGGAGCTCTTAAGAGAACATGAATGTTATCTTTTTGCCTCTGCTATTCCGAAAAATGTTCGCAAACCTGAAAACTTCGAATACGAGGATTATCTCCGCAAAGATCACGTTTTTCTTTTTGAACGGTTTTACTTTTTTCTTAAGGAAAGAAAAGAGCACGGAATCATTGTCATGGATGAAGTTGAGGAGTCGGAAGACAGAAGATTCATTAACAGACTGCATAACTATTTCCTTAAAACATCTGTCGGAAAGCAACGAAGCGGCATCATTGTTCCTGTGCCACTTTTTGTTTCTTCCAGTTTGTCATACCCGGTACAGGCAGCAGATGTATGTATATATCTTATAAATCAGTGCTTTCGTATTCCAAGCGCAGGGATGGATGCTCCTGTGAGGCAGGATCTGAAAGATTTTTCTGGCTGGCTGTATGATTTGCAGTTTAAGGGTGAGGCGGAAAAAAATGGAAGCAGTATATATATGTACGGGATAACATATGTGCCGGATCCCTACACAAGCAGAAGCAGATAAAAAGAAAGGAGACAATGCTTCACAAACCACCCGAAAGCAGTCTGTGAGCCGAGTCTCCACTTGTATTATGGTACAAAAGGGCATAGATGTCAAGGATACCTGAATGAACGGGTTTTTTAACGAGCTTATAAGGTAAATATATGAAATCATTCCGCAGAGAGCTTTTCTTTAACACCACAAAGCGCATGGAGTTCATCAACATCACCCGTGATGTGGAGAGGGCTCTGGCTGAAAGCGGCATACAGGAGGGGCTGTGTCTGGTTAATGCCATGCACATAACAGCCTCTGTTTTTATAAATGACGATGAGGACGGGCTTCTCACCGATTACGCAAAATGGCTGGAGGAGCTTGCGCCCCATGAGCCCCTCACCCGCTACAGACACAACCTCACAGGGGAGGACAACGGGGATGCACACCACAAACGCCAGATAATGGGCAGGGAGGTCGTTGTCGCCGTTACCGAAGGGCGGCTTGACTTCGGCACATGGGAGCAGATATTCTACGGTGAGTTTGACGGCAGACGGCGTAAGCGTGTGCTTGTGAAAATAATCGGCGAGTAGTGCCTGAAAGTCCGGTCTGCGATGCCGGTTATTATAATTAAAACAAGGAGTGTATTTTGCATCTTCATATATCACACAACGATCTTGACGGAGTAGGCTGCGGCATACTGATCAAGAAATACCTGAAAAACGTGAACACGCTGTACCTCAACTATAATGATGTTGATCAGGCGCTTGAGGAAGAGAGCGGCGGCTACGACGGCGTGATTATCACGGATGTTTCCCCATCCAAAAGGGCTTATGAGAGTGTGCTGGGCGAAACGGAAATAACCTTCATCGACCATCACCCCACCTCCTCATGGCTCAAGGGGAACCACGGCGTGGTGCATGACACCACGAAATCAGCCACAAAGCTCACCTACGAATGGCTTGAGGCGCAGGGGTACGATGTTTCCCCATATGCGGACTTTGTGGACTGCGTGAACGACTTTGACATGTGGCACATGAAACGCACTGACAGTCTCCAGATGAACATCCTCTTTATGAAGCTGGGTATAGACAGGTTCGAGGCAAGGTTTCTCGCCGTGCCCTCCGCCGAATTCGGCGAGAGCGAAACGCTCATTATCGAAATAGAAGAAGACAGGCGCGACAGATATATCCGCAACTCCGCCAAGTCCGGCTTTCAGTTTACGGATACGCAGGGGCGCAGTGCATATGCCGTTTTCTGCGAGGAGTACAACTCCGAAGTGGGCAACTACATCACAAATGAACTCGGCGTGGATTACGTGGTGATAGTCAATGCTCAGAAGAAGAAAGTCTCGCTGCGCTCAATCCCGGAGGTTGATGTGGCTGAAATCGCAGTGAGAAACGGCGGCGGAGGACACAAAAACGCAGCAGGATTCAGTGTGGATTTCGGCTTCGGCATGAAGTGTCTGCTCCGTGACATGGGGGTTTTTGAGTGAATGCGGAATTTGTGAAATCGGCAGTATTCGAGAAGGACTACCCCGAAAGCGCGCTGCCGGAAATAGCCTTTGTGGGGCGAAGCAACGTGGGCAAGTCGTCCATGATAAACTCGCTTCTCGGACGTAAAAAGCTGGTTAAGGTCAGCGCCAAACCCGGCAAGACCAGAACGCTTAATTTTTTCAATATTGATAATGAAATAATGTTTGTGGATCTGCCCGGATACGGCTTTGCCGCCGTCTCCAAGTCGGAAAGGGCATCGTGGGCAAAGTGCATAGAGACTTATCTCACCAAGAGGGACAACCTGAAAGCATGTGTGCTGATTCTGGACATACGCCGCCTCCCGTCCGAAGAGGATATGGACATGCTGAGCTGGCTTTCCGAGACGGAAACCCACACTTTGGTGATACTCACAAAAACAGATAAACTTTCAAACAATCAGATTGCAAAACAGGTTCGCCTTATTGCAGAGGAAGTGGGAATTGATAAGGAACATTTCTTTCTTTACTCGTCTCTTACGGGACACGGTAAAGATAATGTCTGGGAAGCGCTCCGCTCGGTCGCGGGTCTTTAAACTATTAATCGCATTTGTTTTTATAGTCTTTTTCGTATATTCCAACCTTTCCGCGCGTCTGCACACGCACACGGCGGAGGTTGCCTTTCTGGACGGAAAAAGGCTCATCGTGCCGCTGATTGACGATATTACTTCCGCGGAACGCTCAATAGACATGACAATTTATATGTTCAAAGCGGACAGGGACAAGCCCGCCGATACGGAGCTTTTGCTCCTTTCCCTTGAAAATGCCGCCAAAAGAGGCGTGAAGGTCAGGGTAGTGTTTGATGTTGAGGAGGATGAAAAATCCTTCCTCACCAAGGCGAACAGGGAAACAGGCGCAGCACTGGCTGGGGCCGGTGCGGTTGTTCTTTATGACAGCCCGAAAAAGCGCCTTCATACAAAAATGACAGTTATTGACGGGCGGATAGTCTATTCCGGCAGTCATAACTATACCTACAGCGCGTTTAATTATAATGATGAAGTGACCATGCGCCTTGAGTCGGAATCTCTGGCGGCGGAAGCCACTGAATATGTGGAGAGGTTTTTCAGGTGATCATCGGAACAGTGGTAAACAGCGCGGCCATAGTGGCCGGAAGCGTGGCCGGGCTTGTCTTCGGCAAGAGGCTGGGCGAATCGGTTAAGGACTCGGTGGTGAAGGTTGTGGGGCTTGCCGTGGCGGTTCTCGGCATTAAAATGGCTTTTGAGGATCATGACTTTTTCCCTGTTATAGTCTCCCTTGTTATCGGAACGGTAATAGGCGAGCTTCTGAACATAGAGGGCAGGCTGGAGCAGCTTGGGGAAACCCTGAGGAAAGCGATCAAGAGCAAGTCGGAGAACTTTGTAAACGGGTTTGTGACTGCATCGGTTATCTACTGCGTGGGCTCCTTCGCCATACTGGGCAGTATAAAGGACGGGCTTATGAATGATCCTAGCCTTTTGTATGTGAAAAGCCTTCTTGACGGCATAATATCGGTTATCCTCGCCTCGACACTGGGAATAGGCGTAATTTTTTCCGCTGTCAGTGTTTTTATTTATCAGGGAATATTGAGCCTTCTGGCGTTTAATTTAAGATTTCTTCTCAGCGAGCCTATGTACGTCAGCGCTATTTCTGTCACGGGCGGAGTAATTATTCTCAGCATCGGAATAGGGATGGCCGGCATAGCCAGATTCCGCACGGCAAACATGCTTCCTGCTATTTTTATCACTCCGATTTATGATTATCTGACTTTGATCCTGTCATAGCTGTGATAAAATTAGGTATGAGCGACAGCCGCTTCTGTGATGCTCCTGAACCCTGTGTGTGAAGGAAAACGGCGCATTGGGATTCTTCACTGCGTTCAGAATGACACTGAGAAGGGACGATGCTGCTGTTTAAGTGAGATTGCTTCACTTCGTTCGCAATGAAGGGTGTCACTGCGTGGAGCTTCAGCGGCGCGGCGGTCTCGCTAATTTGGCGTGCGCAGCGAAGCCGTGTTCATCACGGCGCGAGCGTGTATAAAAATCCGACAGGATGTACGGATTTTTATTATCAGGTCTCAGATGAATGAGGCACAGGAAGTGCCGACGCCGTGCGCAGCGAAGCCGTGTTTACCACGGCGCGAGCGTGTATAAAAATCCGACAGGATGTGCGGATTTTTATTATCAGATCAAGGAGGCAAGTCATGAAATCTTTAAAATCTTTTATTATCTTTCTAATCGTTGTAATTTCTGTCTGTATACTGATAACCGTAAACGCAAAAGCGGCTGACGGTGAAAAGGTTTTTACTTCTAAATGCGCCGGATGCCACAGCCTTGAGCTTGCTTTGAAAAAACAGTATGATCAGAAGAAGTGGGCTTCCACCATTGACAGAATGAAGGGCTTCGGGCTTAAAATAACCGGGAGCGAAGCCTCAGCAGTGGCGGAATTTCTCGCATCAAAGGAGAATAAATGAAGCATTTTGATATCATTAAGCCTGAAGAACTCAGCGACAACCCTTTCAGGCTGATCGGCAAAGACTGGACGCTGATCACGGCGGGCACACCCGATTCTTACAACACCATGACCGCAAGCTGGGGCGGCCTCGGTATTCTCTGGAATAAGCCCGCCGCAACTGTTTATGTGCGCCCCACCAGATACACTTACGGCTTTATGGAAAAGAATGATGAATTTACCCTCTCTTTTTTCAGTGAGGAGTTCCGCCCGGCGCTTAATTTCTGCGGCTCAAAGTCAGGCAGGGATTACGATAAGGCGCTGGAAACCGGGCTCACGGCTATTCCCGTAGGCGGTTCAACGGCATTTGAGCAGGCAAGACTGGTGCTTCTCTGCAAAAAGATATATTTTCAGGATATGGACAGCCGTAATTTTCTGGATGAAGGTGCAGAAAAATTTTATCCGGCTAAGGATTATCACCGAATCTATATAGGAGAAGTATTGAAAATATTCAGGGAGTAGCGATGAACCTTATTTATCACAGCCAGCTGCCTGAAAGGGTGGCCTCAGCCCAGAAGCATTTCCAGTCGGCCATGACTGACGGGAAAATGATTTTGCTTGCAACTGCTGCTGTTATGGTAGTAATTGTGTTTGTGCATATGTTTTTAGAATCAAGGAAGAAATGATATGTCTGAGAAGCTGTACATCTCCAGACCGGAGCCCACGGCAGAAGAGCTTGTAGCATCTATTTTCAGCTACATAGGCCTGATTGCAAACGAACACCGTCTGGATCAGATGCTTGTGATTCTGGCTGATATGGGGCGTGATCTTGTCGTGGCGGACAGGTGTACGGTCTGGCTGATAGACAGACGCTGGGACATCCTCTGGACAAAGGTTGCCCACGGGCTGGACAGGATAAGCATTCCTCTGGGAAGCGGCATTGCGGGGAAAGCCGCGGAGAATGATGAGGTGATTATCATAAACGATGCCTACAGCGATCCTCGTTTTGACAAAACCGTGGACATGCAGACAGGCTACCGCACAAGAAACATGATCGCAATCCCCTACCACGACCCGGAAGGAAACGTCATAGGGGTTTTTCAGGCTATAAATAAAATGACTGAGGAAGGAAAATTCACCGAGGAGGATGTGCGCAGGCTGATGCTGGCCGCTACCTACACAGGGAAGGAGCTTTCCACAGTGCTTATGCAGCAGGAGATAGAACACACGCAGAAGGAGATTATCTTTACCATGGCGGAAGCCGGGGAGATGCGCTCAAAGGAGACGGGCTACCATGTGAAAAGGGTTGCCGAATACTCCTACATTCTGGCTATCGGCAGCGGCATGAACGAAAAGGAGGCCGAACTCCTGAAAATGGCCTCGCCCATGCATGACATAGGGAAGGTTGCCATTCCCGATGCCATACTTCTGAAACCCGGCAAGCTTAATGATGAGGAATGGGAAGTTATGCGCAGCCACGCTGTTATGGGCTACAACATACTCAGGCATTCCGAAAGGAAAATACTGAAAGCTGCGGCAACGGTGGCACTCACCCATCATGAGAAATGGAACGGAAAGGGCTACCCTTACGGCCTTTCCGGCGGGGATATACATATTTTCGGCCGCATAACCGCCATTGCAGACGTTTTTGATGCCCTCGGAAGCGACAGGGTGTATAAAAAAGCATGGGAAATGGAACGGATTCTGAACCTTCTCAGGGAAGAGAGCGGAGAGCATTTTGACCCTGCTCTGGTTAAAGTATTTTTTGATAATCTTGATAAATTTATCACCGTAAGAGATACCTACAAGGACACGCCCGACGAGGGGCTTTGAAATTATGAACAAAAAAACGGCAGGTATTCTGCTTAACATACTCTTCGGCGTATGCCTTTTTTACACTTCCGCCTTCTTTTCCTGGACAGCTATGTCAAAATTTGACTTCGGCTATTCCTCCATGTACAAAATGCTTGATATTGACGGCATGGTGCGGAAATACGCCCCGAAAAACGCCGACAGCGAGAAAAAACTGTTCGTCCTCACCGATAGGGAGGAGCATGAAAGGCTCTTCGGTGAAATAAGCAGGGCAATCAACAGCGCGGGTGAAGGGCTTGAGAATATCGAGTTCAGGCCAATGATGACTGAGCAGTCATACAAACTCCTCACAACACCTGAAATTCAGCATCTTATGGATGTTTCGGATGTTGTTTTCTGGTTTAAGATAAGCTCATACTTTTTCATTGTGGCTTCCCTTTTCTGCATTATCGCCATGGCGAACCAGAAGATCCGTCCTGCGAGACCGATTATTGCCGTTCCGGTGACTCTGGGTGTTCTCTGCCTGAGCGGGTTATTGATTTATGCTTTCGGTGTAAAAGAGGTTTTCTACTTCCTTCATGAAGTGGTTTTTAAGGAGCACCAGTGGTTTTTTTATTATGAAGAATCCCTGATGACCGTTCTGATGCATGCTCCGGATATTTTCGGTTATATAGCCTTAATGCTTGTCATATTAGCATTTGTTTTTTATACTGCACTTATGTTTATAGCAGGTGTGCTTTTCAGCCTGAACAGAGGGATAAACTAGAAGTGCGAACTTACCATACACTGATCATGGTGTATGCCACGGTCATGACATTTTCCGCCCTGTATGCCCCCCAGCCCTTACAGCCCATATTGATGAGCGAATTCGGCGTAAGCAAGGAGCAGGCGGCTCTTCTCACCACTGTCACCATGATTCCCCTTGGCATTGCGCCGATTGTTTACGGCTATATGCTGGAATCGTTTTCCTCAAAAAAGCTTTTTTCAATAGGTATAGGCGCATTGGCTCTTCTCCAGCTTGCGTTCTTTTTTACGGATAATTTCCACCTGCTGATAGTCATACGTTTTTTTGTCGGCATGGCTATTCCTGCGGTGCTCACTTCCATAATGACCTACATATCCACCGTCACCAAAAGGGAAACAGTGCAGAAGCAGATGGCATACTACATCTCGTCCACTATCCTCGGCGGTTTTGCGGGCAGATTTTTTTCAGGGCTTATCGCCTCATACTTCGGCTGGCGCTGGACATTTCTCATACTCGCTTTCAGCCTTTCGCTTGCATTTGTGCTTATCCGCAGCCTCCACGAAGCGGAGATACAGATTTCAAAATTCAGCGTCCGTTCTGTTCTGGATGTGCTTAAAAAAAGGCAGTTCGCCACAATCTATCTGCTTATTTTCGCCACTTTCTTTACCTTTGCCGCAATTCTGAACTTCATACCTTTCAGGGTGAGGGAGATAAGCGCGGGTTCGTCCTCCTTCACCATAGGCATCATGTACATGGGCTATATCATGGGTATAGTCATGTCGCTGAATGCGCTGCGGATAATCAAGATTTTCGGCGGAGAGATGAACACGGTTTTCACGGCTCTCGTGTTTTATGCCTGCACACTGTTTCTGTTTACCTATCCGAGCCTTTACGTTATGTTTTTCGGCATGTTCCTTTTCTGCTGCGGCATGTTTCTGGCGCACTCAGTGGCATCCGGCTATGTCAACAAGATAGCGGAGGATAAAAAAGGGATAACCAACGGACTGTATGTTTCCTTCTATTACGGCGGCGGAACCTTCGGTTCATTCCTTCCGGGGTTTGTTTACAGCAGGTTCGGGTGGAATGCTTTTCTGCTTCTGATCGGTTCTGTGGTTTCTGTTTCCATCGCCGCTGCGTGGTTCATGCAGGAAAGGCGGAAAATTTCCGCTTGACTTCTTTATACAGATACTTATAATCGCTGATTATGGAAATGGCATTTAAAGGTTTCAACTTTACAGCTAATTTTTGGTGGTGGACGCTTTCGGAATAGGAGGCTGTCCGCTGATACTGTGATAATACAGAGCCGCGTGGTACATGCCGCGCGGCTCTTTTTGGTTTAACCGAATTTAAGAGGGGGTCGTTGTGAAAACAGCGACCCCCTTTCTGTTTTTATAGTCCTGACTGCCACATCCTGTGCAGTCAGGACACACGCTCGCGCCGCAGTGAATGCGTCTTCGCTTCGCACGGCGCGGCTCCATCCGCGGAGCCGTTTATAGTCCGACTGCCGACATCCTGTGCAGTCAGGACACACGCTTTGACTATTCGGAGTTGGTGATGAGGGTAGTCACACATTCCCACGGACGGGAATGCGCCGTGCGAAGCGAAGGCGGGGTTACCCCGCCGCGAGCGTCTTTTCAAAAAACACAGGATGTAGTTTTTTGAAAATGCTTAAACGAATGAAAACCTACAAGGGTTTATAGAAATAACTGAAGAATGAATAAATAAAAATTAATTAAGATAGGAGTTAACAGCATGATCTATCCCGAACTGAGTGTTTTCAAGGAGATAGCAGACGGAGCGAAGTATGACCGGGCTACGGTTTACAGGGAGATAGCCGGGGACACGCTCACGCCCATTGCCCTTCTCCGCAATTTTTCAAATGAGAAGCATGTTTTTCTTCTGGAGAGTGCGAATCTTGATAAGACTTTTTCAAGGTTCTCTTTCTTCGGCCGCAAGCCCAAGAGGGTGATAACCTTTAAGGGCGGAACCATCACAGAAGAGAAAGGGGGCAAGAAGAACACCTTTATGATGAACCCCATGGACTATCTGGGTCAGGAGTTTTTCAAAAGCAAAGGCTATAACGACGGACGCTTCGGCGATTTCGCGGGCGGTTTTGTGGGCTATTTCGGCTACGAATCAGCAAACTATATGGGCACACTCCGCGAGCTTCTCCCTGAACCTTCAGATGAGAACCTCATAGGCTTTTTCGAAGTGGATGAGTTCTATGTGTTTGACAACCGCATGGGAAGAATTTACGCCGCATGCTCCGTTCCGCTTAAAGGGGATGCGGAAGAGGCATACGCCAAGGCGGTAAAACGCACTGAGGCTATGGCGGGCGAGCTTCACGGACTTAACTTTGACTCCCACGATTCCGGTATGGCTGACCCTGTTAAGGAGTTTGAGCAGCCTGAATATATGGAGCTTGTGGAGAAGCTCAGGGGAGAGATAATCGAAGGCGAGGCTATTCAGGTTGTTCTCTCCAACAGGTTCGAGATTAAGGCTAAGGTAAACCCTGTGAGCTTCTACAGGGCGCTGCGAAATGTAAACCCTTCTCCTTATATGTTTTATCTCAAGTTCGGAAAAGATGTTCTCTGCGGTTCATCCCCCGAAATCCACCTGAAAGTGGTTGGCAAAAAGGCGGTACTCAAGCCCATAGCGGGAACTTACCCCATAGGCGATGACATAGAAGGAATAAAGAACGCTCTCCTTAATGACCCGAAAGAGATTTCAGAGCACCTTATGCTCCTTGACCTTGCCCGAAACGACCTTTACGCCGGATGCGAACCTGAGAGCGTGAATGTTGACGAATGCTTTCAGGCGGAGGTTTATTCCCATGTGGTTCACATTGTTTCATCTGTCTCCGGAAAGCTGAAGGAAGGCTTTTCGCCCCTGAACGCATTTATGAAAACCTTCCCAGCGGGCACAGTAAGCGGTGCGCCGAAGGTGCGGGCTATGGAGCTTATCAGCAAATACGAAACCACAACCAGAGGCTTTTACGCAGGGTGCGTAGGCTACTTCGGCTACAGCGGCAACCTCGACACATGCATAACTATCAGAAGTGCGCTTGTTAAGCCGGATAAAATGATACTCCGCGCCGGAGCGGGTATAGTTTACGACAGTAAGCCGGAAAACGAATTCAAAGAGGTAAATAACAAGCTCAACGCAATGTTCGCCGCTTGCGAAAGACTGAAAAATCTGGAGGACAGCAATGTTTTTGCTCGTTGATAACTACGATTCATTCACATACAACCTGTATGCCCTGTTCAGGCTGAACGGCGCGGAGGTTGAGCTGATAAAGAATAACGAAACGGTTAATGCCGATAAATACGAAGGGATTATAATATCCCCCGGCCCTTCGCACCCTGCAAACTCAGGCACAAGCCTGCACTACCTGAAAGAATACGCAGGCAGAAAGCCCATATTCGGTGTCTGCCTCGGAATGCAGGCGATAGGCTATCATCTGGGTTATGAGGTGGGCAGGGCAAAGTCGGTTATGCACGGAAAGATAGACAGGGTGAAGGCGGAGAAAAGCGTTATTTTTGAAGGGATAAATGAGTTTGACGCAGTGCGCTACCACTCCCTTGCCGTCAAAGGTGCGGATCATCTCGTGACAGCCAGAGCAAAAAGCGACGGCGAGGTTATGGCTATGGAAGATAAGGAAAAAATGCTCTTCGGTGTTCAGTTTCACCCGGAATCGGTGCGCAGTGAAGAGGGTGCGAAAATGGTCACTAATTTCATAAATTTCGCAAGGGGGATAAAATGACGCTGGTACAGAAAACCGCTATGGGGCATGAGCTGAGCTTTGAAGAGGCAAGCGAACTTTTTGATGCGATAATGGCGGGGGAACTCACCGAGGCGGAGATAGCGGCCGTTCTGGTGGCTATGCGCCTTCGGGGTGAAACTCCGGACGAGATAGCCGGTGCGGCAAACGCCATGAACAAGAAGAAGATACGTCTGGATAAGGGCGACAGGATAGTCATCGACACCTGCGGAACAGGCGGTGACGGCAAATCCACAATCAATGTCTCCACTGCGGTCTCCCTTGTGCTGGCGGCGGCGGGCGTAAACATAGTCAAACACGGAAATGTCGCACAGAGCGGCAAGGTAGGCTCCGCAGATATTCTGCGTCATCTCGGCGTTCCCATAGAGTTTGACGAAGGAAAGGACAGCGAGTATTTCGAGAAGCACGGCTATGTTTTCCTCTTCGCACCGAAGTTCCACCCCGCAATGAAGTACGCAGGCCCGGTGAGAAGAGCTATCAAGGTTCCCACGGTGTTCAATTTTCTCGGCCCTCTCTCAAACCCCTGCGACCCTGATTACCAGCTCATAGGGATCAGCAACATAGACAAGCTTGAAAAACTGGCAAAAGCCATGGAAAAACTGGGCAGAACAGGGGTAATCCTCTACAGTTCCGAAGACGGATATGACGAGGTTTCAAGCAGCGCCCCCACACTCTGCTACAGGATAACATCCGGCGGAGTCGAGAAATTCAGCGTTAACCCGGCTGATTTCTTCACACCCTTTGAAATGCCTGTGGTCACTGACGGAGAGGACGCAAAGTCCAAATTTCTCAGAGCCATAGCCGGTGAGGACGAACAGCTCACGGATCTCATAGCCCTGAACACGGCTCTGGCTTTTTATGTGAGCGGAATCTGCGCTGATATGAAAGATGGTTTTGAAAAGGCGAAATCCGTGATAAAAAGCGGAAAAGTGGTTGAAAAACTCGAAAGCCTCAGAGGATAAAATGCTGGATGAAATAATAGCCAATAAACGCAGAGAGATGGAAACCCTGAAAACCTTTCCGGGCAGGCGGACAAAGCCTGTACTGAATTTCAGGGAATCGCTCAGGACAAAGCCGATAATAGCGGAGGTCAAGAAGGCTTCCCCTTCTCTGGGTGATATAAACACGGCGGCAGATCCGGTTGTTCAGGCAAAAACCTACGAACGCCTCGGCGCAGGTGCGGTGAGTGTTCTCTGTGATGAAAAATACTTCAAGGGGAGCATAAACGATCTGGCGGCGGTTGCGGCGGAGATTAAGATTCCCGTTCTCTGCAAGGATTTTATCATTGATGAAAAGCAGATAACAAACGCCTACTCCGCAGGGGCGGACTGTGTTCTGCTCATGGCCTCGGTGCTGAATAAGGATGAGATGCTTTATCTCGCTAAAAAGGCACGGATTCTGGGGCTGGAGGTACTTTTTGAGGTACACGCCCTTGAGGAGATAGAGACAGTTCTGGCCTGTGAACCCAAGCTTCTGGGGGTGAACAACCGCAACCTCAAAACACTTGAGATAAACATGGGTTACGGTGCGCACATGCTGGATATTCTGAACGGCGACTATATGAAGGTGGCGGAAAGCGGCATGAAAAAGCCGATGGATGTGGCCATGATGCGCGGAGCAGGGGCGGATGCGTTCCTTATAGGCTCAGGGCTTATGGCTTCCGACAGAATAGAGGAGCTTTTCGCTGAGATGATGGCGGCTGCATGTTTGTAAAAGTCTGCGGTTTAAAAACATTTGAGCAGATAGATAAGGCGGTTGAACTGGGGTACGATGCCGCGGGCTTCGTGATGCATAAACCCAGCAGAAGATACGTGAACGCCGAAGATGCGGCCAAGCTGATAACATACGCTCAGGGAAGGATAAAGACGTTCATTGTGGGCGTAAGCTTTGATGAGGTGAAGGAGGCGGCGCATCTGGCGGACTATGTTCAGGTGTCCGAGGCGGTGAACCTGCCTAATCTCGCCTACGCATCAGACAGAGACGAGCGGGACACTGAATGCGCCCTTTTCGTTTATGACGCAAGCAGAGGCTCAGGCATATACAAAGGCTTTCCCGAATGGCTAAGCGCCTACAGGGATAAGCTGCTTATCTCCGGCGGGCTGAACCCCGGAAACGTTGCGGATGCTGTGAAAGCTGTGCGCCCGTTCGGGGCTGATGTCTCCTCCGGAGTGGAGAAAGACGGCGTAAAGGATTATGAACTTATGAAAAAATTTATAGATGCAGTAAGAGGAGCGGATATATGAAAGGATTTTTCGGTGATTTCGGCGGAATGTTCGTTCCCGAAACCCTTGTTCCGGCACTGGAACAGCTTGAAAGAGAGTTTAACATGCTTAAGGACGACCCTGAGTTTAAGAAGGATCTCGCCAGATACAGTACAACCTACATAGGCAGACCCTCCCCGGTTTACTATGCCTCAAGGATGTCCGAGGAATACGGAGTCGAGATTTACCTTAAAAGGGAAGACCTTAACCACACAGGCTCCCATAAGATAAATAATACTATAGCTCAGGCACTCCTTACCCGCTACATGGGTAAAAAAAGGATAATCGCCGAGACAGGAGCCGGACAGCATGGTGTGGCTACTGCCACGGTTGCAGCACTCTTCGGGCTGGACTGCACAGTGTACATGGGTGCGGTGGATGCTGCGAGACAGAAGCCCAATGTGGACAGAATGAAGCTTCTGGGAGCTAAGCTTGAGCTTGTCCATGACGGCTCAAAAACCCTGAAAGATGCCACAAACGCAGCTATGCGTGACTGGGTTAAAAATGTTGAGGACACTCATTACATAATCGGCTCCGTCATAGGGCCTCACCCGTTTCCGGAGATGGTTGCGCACTTCCAGAGCGTAATCGGCAGGGAGGCAAGGGCAAGCTTCAAGGAGATGGGCTTTCTCCCTGATGCTGTGGTGGCCTGTGTGGGCGGCGGCAGCAACGCCATAGGCATATTCAAAGGCTTTCTTGACACCTCCTGCGAGCTTTACGGCATAGAGGCTGGCGGTCTCTCAGATAACGAAGGGGATCACGCCATGGCCATAGGAAAGGGCAGGGCGGGGATTCTCCACGGATGTGTGACCTACCTTGTGCAGACTGCGGACGGGCAGGTTGCAGATGTGCACTCAATCGCCGCGGGGCTGGATTATCCGGGCATAGGGCCTGAACACTCATACCTGCACGGAACAGGCAGGGTGACATATGACAAGGTCAGGGATGAGGACGCTGTTTTCGCCTTCCGTGAGCTTGCCCGCAGGGAAGGGATAGTTCCCGCTGTGGAATCGAGCCACGCCATAGCCTATGTGCTGAAAAATAAGGATAAGTTCAAAGGCAGAAAGGTGCTTATCAACCTCTCCGGCAGGGGAGACAAGGATTCAGAGAGGGATATATGAGAGGTATATACATTGTAGGCAACTATCCTGACAGGGAGAGCTTCGTTAAATGTTTTGATGCTGTAATAAGCGCCGGATACGAATTTGTGGAGATCGGCGTTCCGTTCAGCGAACCCGTGGCGGACGGCCCCGTGATAGCCTCTGCCGTGCAGGAGGCTCTGGGCTCAGGTGTGAAGGCAGGGGATGTTCTCGCAGGGCTTAAAACCCTCAGCAAAGGGAAAGCGAAACTGTACGTAATGACATATGCAAATATTATATATAACTACGGAATAAAGAAATTCTCGGACGATTTCAAGGATGTGCTCTCAGGGCTCATTATCCCTGATGTGCCGAACATGCTCCACAGCTATTTTTATGATCAGGGGTTTGAGATTCCTCTGATTCCGTTCGTTACTCCCGAATCCCGCGAGGAGGATATAAAGAAAGCCGCTGTGATGCAGGGCGATTTCATATACTTCATAGGTATAAGGGGTATAACCGGGGGCAGTGTGGACTTGTCCTCCCCTGAAATATCTGAACGCATACAGCAGATAAAAGCGTTTACCGATAAAAAAATAGTGATGGGCTTCGGCATAAAGGACAAAACTGACGCGGACAAGGCGCTTAAGGTTGCGGACGGCTTTGTGGTGGGCACTGCGGCTGTTAAGCTCCAGAAAAATTCTGCGGAATATTCAGAATTTGTAAAGTCTCTTCTTTAGTCAAATTTAACCCCGCCGGGCATTCCGGCGGGGAGTCAAAGTTTATTTCAAATCACTTTAGCTTGATAATTAGTCACTCGATCGTATAATTGTTTATGTAGCTGCGAAAGAACCAAATTCTTGTTTTGAGAGGCTTTCTATGTCGTTGTTAAATAATATCAGGATAAAAACCAAACTTTTTATCAGCTTCGGAATCCTGCTTGTTCTCCTTGCCGTCAGCGGTTTTGTGGGGCATAAAAGCACTCAGAGCATTGACGATCTTCTCTCTGAGGCTCTCAGAATCCGGATGCCTGCCGTACAGCTTCTCCTTGAGGCTGACAGGGATCTCCACCAGCTTCTTATTGCTGAGAGAACTATGATTTTTTCCAATGCGGAAAGCGATAATTTCCAGAAACTGCTGAAAGATTACAATGACAATGCCCAGCAGTCCCGCGACAGAATGAACAAATACAGAGAAACGGCAACCACTCCTGATGAAAAAGCTCTTCTGGCGGAGTATGATCGCCAGAGAAGGGAGTGGGAGACAGTTTCATTAAAAATTGTGGAAGCCCGAAAAGCAGATACCAGTGAAGGCAGGGCGACTGCTCTTATGCTCACGCTCAATGAGGGTGCTGCTGCGTTTCAGGCAATGAGAGACCAGATAGATGCGCTCACGGAAGTGAATGACAAATTAATAGAAGAGCTTGAAACAAGATCAAATGCGGTTGAAAAGCGCGCAGGATATGAACTCATTGCCTTCGTTGTTGTCGGGCTGCTTTTCGGCTTTGTGGTTTCTGTTATTATCGCACGGGCACTCCTCAGCGGTATAAAGAGTGCTAATGATGTTCTCAGGCAGATCTCAGAAGGTGAGGGCGACCTTACTGTTTCCCTCCCTGTGAAAGGCAATGATGAAATAGGGGAAATGGCAGGGCATTTCAACAGGTTTGTTAAAAAACTCAATGAGATTATAAATACAGTCAAGGATTCAGCGCGGCAGGTGGCGGCAGGAAGCACACAGCTTTCCGCAACATCTGAGCAGCTTGCGGTGAGCTTCGGCGACCAGTCCTCGCAGATAGTTGCAACCGCTTCCGCCACGGAAGAGATAAGCGTTTCCTCAGAAGAGGTTCTGCGCTCGCTGGATGAGATGAAGGACAAAACCGAAACCGCGGATAAAAACATAACAGCAGGCAGAGCGAAGCTTCTTTCCGCTGTTAAAGAGATAACCGATATAAAAAGCAATGTGGATAATCTGGGTGCTACGGTTGACAACCTTTCACAGTCATCCCGCCGTATCGGTAATATACTTAATGTTATTAATGATATAGCTGATCAAACCAACCTTCTGGCGCTTAATGCCGCAATAGAGGCAGCAAGGGCGGGAGAACACGGGCGCGGATTCGCTGTTGTGGCTGATGAAGTCCGTAAGCTTGCGGAACGCTCCCAGAGCGCTATCAAAGAGATCGACAGCATAATAACCGCGCTCCAGAATGAGGCTGACGTGGCTTCCGAAAGCATGTCAAAAGCTAAGGGCAAAGTCGAAGGCGGAGTTGAGATTATTGAGGAAACACAGAGCTTCTTTGACCGCATAGTGGAATCAGTCAAGCTGATAGACACCACCAGCGGAATTATCGCGGCCAGTGTGGAGGAGCAGGTAACGGCTATCCAGAACATAAACCAGAACACACAGGTTATCTCCGGCAATATTGAGCGCAGTTCCATGTCGATTGATGAGATAGCCACCACAGTCAGCGAACTCAGCAAACAGGCCGAAGGTCTGGAGGAGCTTGTGGGCAGGTTCAGGACTTAAGACTTTTTGAATATGCGAAAAGCAGGAGGGGGCAATGCCCCCTTTTACTGCCGCGTCATATTGCTCTCCGTTGTGACGTAAATAACTGTCATTGCGAACGAAGTGAAACAATCTCTTTTGTATTTGAGTTCACACTCCCGGTCTGATTAAATTATCTTCTCCACAAAAATGATTTATTTATTATAATAACCCTGATGGACAAATACCCGCTTCACGAAATACCCGAATATCCCGGCGTTTACCTTTTTACAGGCAAAAAAGGCGAAATTTTATATGTGGGCAAGGCCAAGAACCTTCGCTCCCGCGTGTCATCATATTTTGCCGATACCGATAAGCCTGTCAAAGTGCTCCGTATGGTTCAGGCGGCGGTCTCCCTGCGGTTTGTTGTGACTGATAATGAGGCGGAAGCCCTTCTGCTGGAAGCTAATTTTATCAAAACGGAACAGCCCAGATACAATATCAGGCTTAAGGATTCCAAAAGCTATCCGTACATAAAGATCACTGGCGAACGTTTCCCCAAGCTGGCCGTAACCAGAAACACATCGGATGAAAACTCCTCATACTTCGGTCCTTTTGTGAACGCCAGCGAACTGCGCGGCATTCTGGCGGAGATTCTGCGTGTTTTCCCCCTGCGCTCATGCAATGACCGCAAATTTTCAGAGAAAAAGCACTGCCTGAAATTTCAGATAAAAAAATGCCTCGGCCCCTGCGAAGGAACCATAACCGAGGAAGAGTACATGAAGATGGTGGAGCAGATCCGCACCTTCTTCAAAGGTGATACTGATGGTGTTAAAGAACGCCTTAAGGCGGATATGGCGGTCTATTCCGAACGGATGGAGTATGAGAAGGCCGCCTTCATCAGGGACAGGCTGCGCTCAATGGAAAAGCTGTTTTACCGCCAGACGGTGGTTTTCACCGATAAACATCGCGCGGTGGATGTGTTCATTCCTCACACCTTTGAAAATCTTCCCGGAATCACCATGCAGTTCATCAGAAACGGCAAGCTCATAGGGAGCGAGACGGTATTCTTTGAGGATGAAGACGCTGAAAACATTCTGGAATCATACATTATGCAGTTTTACGGACAGGTGCGCCAGTTTCCCGATGTTGTGGTTCCCTTCGGTCTGGATGATAACTCACGGCTGGCTGATGCACTGAGCAAAATGGCGGGAAAAAAGAAAACCGTCATCACCAGAGGGTTTAAAAAACTGCATGAAACAGCGCTGGAGAATGCCCGAATCCAGACGGAAACACACATCCGCCAGCTCGGCAGAAGGAAGGATGTCGGGGAGAGGCTGAAAAGCCTGCTGAAAACAGACAGGGACATCCGCCGCATAGAGTGCATAGATATTTCCCACCTCGGCGGAAACCATACTGTCGGCGTTGCGGTTACAAGCATAGACGGACACTTCGCAAAGGGCGAATACAGGAAATATAAGATAAAATCCGCTGAAAATGACGATTTTACATCTATCTACGAACTTTTTACCAGAAAGATGGAGAACATAGCCGAAGGCTCTGAAACTGCGGCGGACTTGTATATAATAGACGGCGGCATTGGGCAGCTTAATTCCGCTGTGCGGGCGGCGGAAGAGGCGGGGTCTGACTCGCTGTTCATTTCCATCTCCAAAGGGCGCAGTATTAAATTCATGAAGCACGAAGGTGCGGAATCCATAGAGTCCATACACCTTTACGGGCGTAAGAATCCTGTTAATCTTAAGAAAAATGATCCGCTTCTGATGTCTGTTCAGAGGATGAGGGACGAGGCGCACAGGTTCGCAATCACTTATTCCCGCAGCCTTGCGCTGAAAAACCTCACCAAATCGCCGATGCTGGGGATTGAAGGGCTGGGAGAAAAACGCCTGAGAAAACTCCTTGAAACCATGCCTGATATATATGCCCGCAAAGGGATCACAGCGGAGGAGATCAACATCGAAACGGGTATTCCCCTTGATGTCTGCCTGCGTGTGGCGGAGTATCTCAGAACTGTCTGAACTTCACTCCGGGCGCCGGCACAGAGTCTCAGACAGTTCCAAGGATGGAACTGCGCCGTGCGAAGCGAAGCCGTGTTTACCACGGCGCGAGCGTGTATCCAAAATTCCCAGGGATGGTGAATTTTGGATTATCAATACAGGACATGCGCCGTGCGAAGCGAAGCCGTGTTTATCACGGCGCGAGCGTGTGCGTAAAAAACACAGGATGTAGTTTTTGGAGCGGGAAAAACGAGACACAGGGACGTGTCCGTGGAGCGAATCGAAGCAATTTATTGCGGAGATTTCAGCGGAACCTGAGTTCGGCTAATTGTCACAGTTCCATGGATGGAACTGCGTCGTGCGAAGCGAAGGTCTGCTTTGCAGACCGCGAGCGTGTATGTCAAATTCCCATGGAAGGGAATTTGGCATTAATAGTAAAGAGGGGAGGCGACCCCGGAAAACCGGAGCCGCCTTAACCCTCAAGCTGGAAGGAACTTAGCCTGAATCGCCCAATTCAGACTACGCCGTGAGCTGACGGGCTTTTCGTCAGTGAAGGGGGACTTCCGTAAAAAGCCCTTGTCAGCTCAGTTTTATTATGAGGTCGCCCGCCTCAATCTTATCCCCTTGGTTTAAGAGGACTTCTGCAACTTCACCGCCGGATGCGGCGGAAATCTTGGTCTCGATTTTCATGGCTTCGGTCACTGCAAGAAGATCGCCCTTGCTGACCTTATCACCTTTTTTCACGTTTATTTTGGTGATTGCTCCGGGCATTGTGGCGCATATATCCTGCGGATTGCCCAGTTCACCTTTAATATTTGACTTTATAATGTCTGTCAATGTGTTATCTTTAATTTTAACTGTACGCGGGGTTCCATTTAACTCAAAGTAAACTTTGCGGAAGCCTTTCTCATCGGGCATGCTCTCGCCGAGGTATTTGATTATCAGTGTCTTACCCTGTTCTATCCTCACCTCTATCTCTTCTTCCTTACGGAGGGGGTAGAAGAAGGATTTGGTATCAAACACTGACGGATCTCCGTATTCGGCTGTGAATTTTACGAAATCCTTAAATACTGCCGGATAGAGAGCATATGCTAAAACTTCTTCATTGTTAAAATCACGCCCGAAGGTGTTTTTGAGCTCAGCATGTGCCGCCTCGAAGTCATAGGGAGCCAGAGCATCCCCCGGACGTTCGGTTATGGGTTTTTCATCTTTCAGAACAGCTTTTTGAAGTCTGTAAGGGAAGCCGCCGTAAGGCTGGCCGAGCATCCCTTTGAAAAATGACACAACTGAGTCCGGATATGACAGTGTATCACTCTTATCGTATATATCGTCAACTGAAAGATTGTTTCTAACGAGAAATAGTGCAAAATCTCCGACCACCTTGGATGATGGGGTAACCTTGATTATATCGCCCAGTTCGGCATTTACATGGGCGTACATATTGCGCACCTCTTCCCAGCGGTCGATAAGCCCCATGGCCTCCACCTGCACAATGAGGTTTGAGTACTGTCCGCCGGGGATCTCATGCTTGTAGACCTCAGCGGTTGCGGATTTGAGCCCGCTTTCAAACGGGAAGTAGTACCGGCGCACACGCTCAAAATAGTCGGAAACTTTCTGGCTCCACTCCGCATCTACCGAGGACGCTTTTCTGGTGAATGCTGTGGCTGCGAGTACGGAGTTCAGGTTCGGCTGGCTGGTAAGCCCGCTCATGGAGCTTATGGCTGCGTCAACTATGTCTGCTCCGCCCTCTATTGCCATGAGCACTGCGGCCTCGCCGTTTCCGCTTGTGTCGTGGGTGTGGAAGTGAACGGGAAGCCCCGTCTCCTCCTTGATAGCCTTCACAAGGGTTTTCGCGGCGTAAGGTTTAAGCAGCCCTGCCATATCCTTAATGCCTATTATATCCGTACCGGCGTCAGCCAGTTCTTTCGCCAGTCCGGTGTAGTATTTGAGGGAGTATTTGCTTTTTGCGGGGTTTTCTATGTCCCCGGTATAACAGATTGCCGCCTCTGCTATGCGGCCGTTCTTCTTAACTTCCTCAATGGCGGGAATCATCTGATCGGTCCAGTTGAAGCAGTCGAATATTCTGAATACGTCAATGCCGGATTCGGAGGCCTGTTTGATGAAAGCCTTCACCACGTTATCGGGATAATTGGTGTAACCCACTGCGTTTGAGGCGCGCAGAAGCATCTGGAAAAGTACATTCGGTATGCGCTCACGGAGCAGACGGAGCCTGTCCCACGGCGATTCCTTGAGGAATCTGTATGCCACGTCGAATGTTGCGCCTCCCCACATCTCCAGTGAAAAAAGCTGGCTGAGGTGTCTTGCGTATGCATCGGAGATTTTCAGCATGTCATTTGTGCGCACTCTGGTAGCAAGGAGCGACTGGTGGGCATCCCTGAATGTTGTATCTGTAAAAAGAACCTCTTTTGAGTTGCGGATGTGATCCATCACTCCCTGTACACCGCTGCGCATGAGTATATCCCTGGTGCCGGAGGGGATTTTTTCTCCGTAGGGGATCAGCGGCGCATCGGTCTTGGGCAGTATGCGCTCAGGGGTGAGCTTAACTCCGGACGGGTTGTTCACAATGTTATTGGCAAGGAACATAAGCGCCTTGGTTGCTCTGTCCTTCGGTGCGGGAAACTGAAAAAGCTCCGGGGTGTTGTCCACGAAGGTTGTGCATATGTTGCCCTCAAGGAAATCCTTGTGGTTTATGACTTTTTCAAGGAAGGGGATATTGGTTTTCACCCCTCTTATTCTGAATTCGCTCAGGGAGCGGAGCATTTTGCTTGCTGCGCGGTGAAACTGGAGCGAGTGAGTGGAAACTTTCACCAGCAGTGAGTCGTAGTGGGGAGTGATTTTTGCGTTTGTAAAGCCGTTGCCCGCATCCAGACGCACACCGAAGCCTGTGGCTATCCTGTAAGCTTCGATTTCGCCCGTATCCGGCATGAAGTTGTTCCGCGGGTCTTCCGTTGTGACGCGGCACTGGATGGCGTAGCCTGATTTTGTTACGGCTTCCTGTGATTTTATATCAATGTTTTCGCCGGACATGAGATCGCCTGCGCTGATGAATATCTGGCTCTGCACTATGTCTATCCCGGTTATGAGCTCTGTGACGGTGTGCTCAACCTGAATGCGGGGGTTGACCTCCAGAAAGTAGAAGTCGTTATTTTTATCCACAAGAAATTCGACAGTGGCGGCGTTTTTCAGTCCGGATGCCCTGCCTATGGCTATGGAGGCCTCGTACATTTTATCAAGGGTTGTCTGTGGAACGTTGATGGAAGGGGCTATTTCTATGAGTTTCTGATGCCTGCGCTGAACCGAACAGTCACGCTCGAAAAGGTGGATTACGTTCCCGCCCCTGTCACCCAGAAGCTGAACCTCTATATGTTTGGGTTTTTCTATATATTTCTCAATAATAATATCGCCGTTGCCGAAGGCTTTGAGGGCTTCGCTTTTGGCGGAGTCAAAGTTGTCTGCGAGCTCCCTGTCGTCCCTTGCGATGCGGATTCCTCTTCCTCCACCGCCTGCAATGGCTTTGAGCAGTACAGGAAAGCCGATGTCAGCCGCTGCTTTTTTCGCTTCTGCAAGATCCTGCACCACGCCTTTTGAGCCTCTGATGACTGGTACACCGCAGGAAACGGCGAGATCCTTGGCGCTTTTCTTGTCACCGAAAATTTTTATTGTTTCAGGGGATGGGCCGACAAAAATAATTCCCTTGTCCTCACAGGCAGCGGCAAAGTCTGCGTTTTCGGCAAGGAAGCCGTAGCCGGGGTGTATGGCATCTATATTTTCGCGCACGGCGAGTTCGACAATTTCGTCAATATTGAGGTAAGCAGCCACCGGGTCAAGCCCGCGTCCTATGTGATAAGCCTCGTCCGCTTTATATCTGTGGAGTGAGTAGCGGTCTTCTGTGGAGTACACAGCAACTGTGCGTATTCCAAGCTCTGTACAGGCACGGAAGGTTCTGATGGCGATTTCGCCCCTGTTTGCGGACATAAGCTTCTTAATTCGCATAACTTATCCTCTGTATCTTGAAAGTATTCGATAATAAAATAATGTATTATTGATGTCAAGCCCTAAAATATAAGGGTATACGGAGTATTTGGTTGCTATATTAATATTGAAACGGTGTATAAATAGGCATGGATAATAAAAAATGGAACATAGGGGGTGTTTTTGTTATTTTTTAAGGTATGGGCTGAATATTTATAGGTACAGTCAATAATTAAACACGGGTATATTATTTGATAACTGTTAGTTGTTGTATATGCTTGATAAAGTCAATTGATAAAATTTATTTTGCAAAAGATGCCTTTTCGGCTTTTTCCTTAATGTTCAATAAAACCTTTGACACTTAGAAATGTCAGAATATGATACGGCTGATTCAGGCGGAGGTTTGAATGAAGAAGAAGATCATAATGCTTTTAACGGTGCTTTGTATAAGTACCGGCGCTTTCGGCGCAACAATAGACGAAATACTCGGTTCGTTCAGCAACCTGCAAAGCTACAGAGCTGATTTCAGGCAGATTACCGAGATAGAGAACTTCGGCAAGGACGAATATGTGGGCAGGATTTACGTTATCAACAAATACCGTGCCCTGTGGGACTACAGCTACCCTTACAGACAGTATTATCTTTTCACATCCGACAGGGTGGACTACTACGACAGCGAGATACGCCAGCTTGTCCGCCAGAAAAATGCCGAAGGCAACCAGAATGCTATAACAAGGCTTATGCTTGACATAGGCAACATCCGCAAAAATTTCCATGTGACGCTGGGCGGGAACAATGTGCTTAACCTTGTGCCCCTGAGCGACATAGGCGTGAGATATATAAAAGTTGAGACAGACGGCAGCAGGATAACAAAAGTGATCAGCGAGGATCCCACAGGCAACAAAACCGAAGTGACCTTCACCAACATCCAGCTTAACGCAGACATAGATAAAAAGGTATTTGAACCGACAGTTCCTCCCGGAACCGAAGTCTTCGAATATAATTAAGCCGCACATTTCTGACTGAATAACATAAATCCTTCCCGGCCCTCCTTTGTGAAAGGAGGGCTTTTTGTATTTGTCATCAGTCAGCGTACGCAGCTTTTTTTGTTTTTTCCCTTGACCTTAATGTTTTTCAGTAAGTAAATTAGCAGAAGGTGAGGAGGATATGCTCATGCCGGCAGACCGAATTCAGCCCGATCAGGGGCTCGCCGTAAGGCTAATGGACGATCTGGCTGTTCTTGCGGAACCGTCATTCAAAGAGTATCAGACAACAAAATACATAGTGTCATTTCTGGAGAAAAACGGGATAACTCCTTCCCATATTTTTGATACAGGCTGCTACGGCACTCTGGATTTCGGTGCTGAAAAAACAGTCGCCTTCAGGGCGGATATTGACGCGCTGCCTGCCAATCCCGAAAAAACCGAATATAAACACCTCTGCGGACATCACCATAATATGACTGCCCTTCTCCTGCTTCTGGAAGCTGTGCAGAGGAGCAAAACCAAACCGAAGGTAAACATACGCTATATCTTTCAGCCCGCGGAAGAGATAGTCAGCGGCGCTAAGTTTATGATAGAGCAGGGCTGCCTTGACGCTGTGGACTGTATCTTCGCCGCCCACGCCGAAAACGAGATCCCCATGGGGAAATCCGCTGTTAAATCAGGCCCCTGCATGGCCGGTTCCCACCATATAGCGCTCACCTTCACAGGCAGAGCCACCCACGCCGCCATGCCTCACCTCGGCAATGACACAATCACCGCCGCCGCGGACTATGTGACAAAGGCACAGATGATTGTCAGCCGTCTGAAAGACCCGACACTCCCCGGTCTCATATCCTTCGGGAGCATACACGGAGGAAGCGCAGACAACATTATCCCTGATAAGGTCGAGCTGAAAGGCACTTTCCGCTATTTCCATACGGAAGTGAAGGCGGTTATCGAAAAGGGGCTGAAATCCCTCGCACTGAGCATTGAAGAGCTTTACGGAGTTAAGATTGAGCTTGATATAAAGGACGGCACGCACCCAGTGATAAATGATCCTTCCCTTGCTGCGTTTATATGCGAACTTGCCGACGCTGAAAACCTTCCCCGCATACCCTATGATAAGCTCACCCTCGGCGGGGAGGACTTTTCCGAGTACGTGAGGCTTGTGAAAGGGGTTTTCCTCTGGACCGGGGCAAATGAGAAGGGGAACCATCCGCCGCTGCACAGCGGGGACTTCTACGTGCCTATGCCCACTGTCACAGCTTCGGCTGATATGTGGATCAGCCTTGCTTACGGCATACACAAGTATTTCGAATAAAGGAAAGGTATATTGAATTTCCGTCTGGCTTATACTTACCTCGCGCTGAAATCTGTTAAAGGGATAAGCGATGAGACAGTTTCAAAAGTTCTGGGGAGGCTGGGCACACTGGACGGCGTGTTTGACCTCGGAGTGACGGAGCTTGCCGAGGCCGGATTCAATCAGCGTCAGGCGCAGGCAGTGATAAGCCGCAATGTGGACAGGAAATTTGTAGAAGACCAGATAAACCTCGCACGGAAACATAATATAGACATAACAACAATAGAGGAGGGCGGCTATCCGCCCATGCTCAGGGAGATTCATTCCCCGCCCGCCGTGCTTTTCAGCAGGGGGAGGCTTGAGCCCCTGCGCATGCCCTGCATAGCTGTTGTGGGTTCCAGAAATGCCTCCCGTACATCAATGGCCTACACCGAAAAACTGTCAGAGGATCTGGCTGAGGTCGGGTTCAATGTGGTAAGCGGCTTTGCCGCCGGAATAGACATTCACGCCCACAGGGGAGCACTTAAGAAGGGGTATACAACAGCGGTTCTCGGCAACGGGCTGATGAGCCTTTACCCGGAAGCCAATGTCAGGTACGCGGACAAGGTCTGTGAATCCGGCTGTTTTTTAAGCGAATTTCCCCTGGACGAGCCGCCTCACGCACGCAATTTTCCCATACGAAACAGAATAATAAGCGGAGTTTCCCACGGTGTTGTCGTTGTGGAGGCCTCCACAAAAAGCGGCTCACTCATCACCGCCAGATACGCAAATGAGCAGGGCAGGGAGGTGTTCGCAGTACCCGCCTCGCCGGACAGCAGAAACCGGGCGACCAACGACCTGATCAGGAACGGGGCACGGCTCATAGAGAGCTACTACGACGTTGTGGAGGAGTTCAGCCGCCTTCTGCCGAGGGGAAAATTCATTGACAAACAAGAAGAGAGTAATATAGTCTTTGACAGTCCTGAAAAGCACAAAATCTATAACCTCCTTGCAAAAGGCCCCCTGAACAGAGACGAACTTTGCATCACGGCAGCAATGAAAGTCGGTGATATGATGGTAATCCTCAGCGAGCTTGAGCTTGAAGGCGTTATAATTTGCGACATTGACGGCAAATACAGAATAAACGGAGGCGCAGGTGGAAAAGTTTGTGATTGCACTTAACCTGGTAATCGATTACATCGACTCCTCTGACAAGGTCAGCGAAAAGGACCTTGCCGACTATCTCCAGTCCACAGGGTTTGAGGACAACGAGATAAGACAGGTGCTTGCCGTTCTTGACATGAACAGCTTTGCCCCTTTTGCGGGCTACAGATACTTCTCCAGAAAAGAGAAAAATATTTTCACCGACGAGGCGATGAACTATCTCCAGAAGCTCAACATCACAGGGGTTATGGACATGGTGTCGCTGGAAACTGTTATAGAGTCGCTCCTTGATACGGATAACTACCGCATAGGGGTTGAGCAGGTGAAAAACCATGTTCTCTTTAACCTCATGGAGAAAAAGTCCCTTTTTGCTGAAAGCGCAGGGGATTACGAGGAATACGATCACTAAGCAGGTGCGGGTGTATGGCTAAAAACCTTGTTATTGTTGAGTCTCCGGCGAAAGCCAAAACCATAGAAAAATATCTGGGCAGAAGTTATAAAGTTCTTGCAAGTGTGGGACATGTTAAAGATCTTCCCTCAAACAAGCTGGGGGTCGATATAGAAAACGGCTTTCAGCCTGAGTACATCACAATCAGAGGAAAGAAAAAGGTGCTGGATGACCTCAAAAAAGAGGCTCAGACTGCGGAAAAAATCTTCCTCGCTCCCGACCCCGACCGTGAAGGGGAGGCCATCGCATGGCATATAGCCGGCGAACTCGGCAAAAAGAACATGGAAAAAGTGAAAAGGGTCTATTTCAACGAGATTACCAAGAAAGGTATTCACGAGGGGATAGAGAACCCTGTTGATATAAACATGGACATGGCAATGGCTCAGCAGTCCCGCCGCGTGCTGGACAGGCTTGTGGGCTATCTGGTCAGCCCGCTTCTGTGGAAGCCGCTTAAGTTCGGCTTATCCGCCGGAAGGGTGCAGTCCGTGGCTCTCCGCCTCATCTGTGAGCGCGAGGAGGAGATAGAGAAGTTTAAGCCGGAGGAATACTGGACAATAGACGGCATGTTCCTTCTGGATAATGACGAAAACAGAAAACTCAAAGCCAGACTTGAAAAAAAGGACGGCAAAAAGATAAAAGTCGGTAAGAAGGAAGAGGCGGACAAGGTTCTCTCCGACCTCAGGAAAGCCTCATTCTCCGTGACTGATGTCGCGAGAAAAACCGTAATGCAGAAGGCGCCCCTGCCTTTCTCCACCTCAATGCTTCAGCAGGAGGCCAGCCGCAAGCTGGGTTACTCCGCAAAGCGGACAATGGTCAATGCACAGAAGCTTTATGAGGGTATGGATCTCGGCGCTCAGGGACCTGCGGGTCTTATCACCTATATGCGTACCGACTCGGTGAGAATATCCGATGAGGCAGCTAAGGAAGCGGCGGACTACATCAAAAAGGAATTCGGCTCAGACTTCCTCACAAAAGGCGTAAGAAAGGCAAAAGAAACAAAAGTGAAAACTCAGGACGCTCACGAGGCCATACGCCCCACATCTGTTGAGCGTACTCCTGAATCAGTGGAAAAGTTTCTTACAGCAGAGCAGTATAAGCTGTACAAGCTGATCTGGGAACGTTTTGTGGCGAGCCAGATGGCCGATGCCGAATATGACCAGAGCACGATAACAATCACAGGCGGAGCCTATGAGTTCAAAACTCAGGGCAAAATCCTTAAATTTCCCGGTTTCAGAAAGCTTTACATAGAAGGGGACGAAGAGGCGCAGAAGGATGCCGAGGCTATCCTCTTCGATATAAAAGAGAACACTCCCGCAAAAGCGGAAAGCTTTGACCCCAAACAGAACTTTACTCAGCCCCCCGCAAGGTACACTGAGGCGAGCATAATCAAAACCCTTGAACAGGAAGGAATCGGCCGCCCAAGTACATACGCTTCCATCATCTCAACCATACAGGAAAGGGAATATGTTGAAACAGCGGAGAAAAAACTCCGCCCCACAGAGCTTGGCCGCATTGTGAACAGGCTTCTTGTCAGCAATTTTCCCAGCATCTTTGAAATAAAATTCACCGCAGGTCTTGAAACCGATCTGGATAAGGTTGCAGAAGGCGCAGTTAAGTGGGATGAGGTTCTGGATGAATTTTTCAGAAGCTTCAAGCCTGTTCTTGATGTTGCGGAAAAGCAGTTCAGCGTTAATTTGACCCTTGATTCCGAATGCCCGAAATGCGGCGGCGGACTGGTTATAAAATACGGAAAAAACGGCTCATTCGCAGCCTGCTCAAAATATCCTGAGTGTGATTTCTCCTCCGATTACGAAAGGCAGGAGGACGGAAGTATAAAGCTTATAGAGAAGCCCAAAAACGAATCCACAGGCATAGAGTGCGACAAATGCGGGAAAGAGATGGTTATCAAAAAGTCCCGCTTCGGTGAAATGCTTGCCTGCTCCGGCTATCCGGAATGCAAGAACATCAAGCAGTATGTGCGTGATGAGGAAGGCAAGGTGAAGCTTGTGGAGGAGATGACGGCGGAGATCAGCACCCCCTGCCCGAAATGCGGCGGCAAGCTTGCCGTTAAGAAAGGCAGAAGGGGCAACTTCATAGCCTGCTCAGGCTACCCGGAATGCAGCTTTACCGCTAATATTACCACGGATGCCAAGGGGAATATTTCCCCTGAGATTCTCAAGGTTGACGAAAATGTCAAATGCGAGAAATGCGGCAGCCCGATGGCGCTCAAGAAAGGGCCCAGAGGCCGCTTCTTCGCCTGCACAGCATATCCCAAATGCAAAAACGCCAAACCGATTCAGACTCTGGAAGACGGTACAATAACCGTTAAGGAATAGTCTTTTAATGAATCCCGTTCATATAATAGGCGGCGGTCTCGCAGGGAGCGAGGCCGCTTATCAGCTTGCCAAACGCAATATCCCTGTGATTATTTATGAGATGCGCCCTGACGTAATGACCCCCGCCCACTCCGGCGGCGGTTTTGCAGAGCTTGTATGCTCCAACTCCCTCAAGGCGGAGGCGACAGATACGGGTTCGGGTCTCCTCAAGGCGGAACTGGAGCTTATGGACAGTCTCCTTATCCGCATTGCGAAAGAGTGCAGGGTTCCTGCGGGCGGCTCACTTGCCGTGGACAGGGAGATGTTCTCCGCCAGAGTCACCGAAACGCTTTCCGCAATGGAGAACGTGCGCATAATGCGCGGTGAGGTCAGGGAGATTCCCGCTGACAGACCGCTGATTATCGCAAGCGGTCCTCTGACATCGGATATTCTGGCTGATAAAATAAAGAACCTGATGGGCGGCGGACTGTATTTCTTTGATGCCATATCGCCCATTATAGATTTCGACTCAGTGGATATGACCAAGTGCTATTTCAAAAGCCGCTACGGCAAAGGTGACCCTGATTATCTCAACTGTCCTATGACAAAGGGTGAGTACGATGCCTTTTATGATGCGCTCATGGATTCTGAAAAGGTTGCCTTTGAGGACTTCGAGAAAATGAACATGTTTGAAGGGTGCATGCCCATTGAGGAAATGGCTGCCAGAGGCCGCAAAACCCTTGCATTCGGCCCTTTGAAACCTGTCGGGCTTGAGCATCCTGAAACAGATAAGAGGTACTACGCCGTTCTTCAGCTCCGTAAGGAGAATGAGGAGGGCACGGCTTACAATCTTGTGGGCTGTCAGACCAAGATGAAGACCGGCGAGCAGAAAAGGGTGTTCCGGATGATTCCGGGGCTTGAAAACGCAGAATTTCTCCGTTACGGTTCTGTTCACCGCAACACATATATCAATTCCCCCTCTAAACTGGACGACAGATTCAGGTATGAGGACGGATTATACTTCGCAGGACAGATAACAGGCGTGGAAGGCTATCTGGAATCCA
The DNA here is from genome assembly GCF_026226615.1 of Geovibrio ferrireducens. NCBI lineage: Bacteria > Pseudomonadati > Deferribacterota > Deferribacteres > Deferribacterales > Geovibrionaceae > Geovibrio > Geovibrio ferrireducens. Next base: position 23,049 of record NZ_JAJAPB010000016.1, on the reverse strand, counting down.
TAGCATCCGGACTCATCGCCGGGCATGACCTCGCACTGAGGCTCACCGGAGGCGAAAGCAGAGCATTTCCGAGGGAAACCGCCCTCGGCTCGCTGGGTCTGTTTGTTACCGATAAATACGAGGCGACACGGAAAAAATACGTGCCGAGCAATTTTCACTTCGGTATGCTGCCCGCTCCGGAAGAGCGGATAAAGGACAAAAAACTGAAAAAAAGCATGATGGCGGAAAAGGCTGTCAGCGCTTTGAAGGCTTTTCTGGATAAAACTGAAATATAGAAGCAGGATAGCGTGATCCTGAATCAGTGAAGGATCACTCAGTATAAAAGCGGATTAAGGTTATGAATACAGTCCCACGGACGGGACTGCGCCGTGCGCAGAGAAGACGTGTTTTTCACGGCGCGAGCGTGTATCTTAATCCGACAGGATGTTTGGATTAAGATTATGAATAAAGACCGTGCGATCGCCGATTTCATTTTGTACCTGAAAAACGAAAAAAACGCCTCAGAGCATACAATAAAGGCGTATTCCGGTGATCTGACCGAACTTGCTGAATATCTGGAAACTGAAAAAATAAACGATGTGAAATCTGTGGATTTCTTTATTCTGCGTGGGTTTGCCGCCTCACTTTTTGACAGGGACATTTCAAAATCCACAGCGGAACGAAAGATAGCCTGCCTGAAATCATTCTTTAAATTTCTGCATAAAAAAGGGATCACCGATGACAACCACGCCCGTATGCTTAAATTTCCGAAAAAAGAGAAAAAAGCCTTTAATGTCTTTAATATAGACGACCTCCTGAACCTCCTTGAACTTCCTGACAAAACAGAAGCCGCCGGAATGCGTGATGCGCTTATACTGGAGCTTATGTACGGAACGGGTGTGCGTGTTTCTGAGCTCACAGGGCTGAATATTTCCGATGTTGACCTCCGCGGCATGCGCATGCGCGTTCGCGGAAAGGGGAAGAAGGAGCGCATAATCCCCCTTGGTGATATACTGGGGGAACTTATAGCGGAATATATGCGTGTGCGTGCCGATGTGCCTGCTGAGGGGCATTACCCGAAGGATGATGCTGTGTTCCTCAACAAATACGGCACAAGACTGACCGAACGCTCTGTCGGGCGCATTGTGGAGAAGTATCTGAAAGAGGCGGGGCTTCCGCCGGATTTCTCTCCGCACTCGTTCAGGCATTCCTTCGCCACACATCTTCTTGAGGGCGGGGCTGATCTCCGCACCATTCAGGAGCTTCTGGGGCATGAATCCCTCTCCACAACGCAGAAATATACTCACCTGAACCTCAGTGATCTCCTGAGAGTGTACGATCAAACCCATCCGAAAGCAAAATAGTTAATTTTTTTATCTGTTCATTCCGAATCAGTTAAACCTCACTAACCGCTCTTCTGAATAAATCTGCATTTTTTCACTGTGAAATATTTAAATCAGGTGGTATTATTCGTTCCGGTAATTATTATATAATTATTATTCACTGGTTGAATCGATATAGGTTTGGTATGGAAAAAGCATTAGTTGTTGATGACAGCAGGCTCATCCGCAAAAGCATCAGAACCGAGCTGGAAAAATTCAGCTACAAAGTTGATGAAGCGGCTGATCTCGCTGAGGCAAGAAAAAAACTGGCAGAAAATGATTACGATGTAGTTACGCTGGACATGGTTTTGCCGGACGGTAAAGGGTTGGATCTGTGCAGGGAAATGAAGTATGAACAGAGATTTGAACAGACAACTGTGATCATCATTACCTCCCTTATTGATGATTCGGTGCGCATACAGTGTTTTCAGAACGGAGCGTTCGGCTATTTTCTGAAAAACTCTGTAAGGGAAGGTCTAGGTGTCTTTCTGCAGAATGTCAAAGACTTCGTGGGAACCTGCTGTTTCGGCGGAATGAAAGCTCTTCTCGTTGAGGACAGCAAGCTCCAGCGGAACTTTATCAGCGGTCTTCTGAAAAAATCCGGCGTGAGTCCCATATGTATGGAAAATATTGACAGCGCAATGGATCTGCTGAAAAGCGGGAGTTATGTGCCGGATATTGTTCTGATCGATTACTTCTTCGGTTCGGGTAAAACCAGCGGCGAGTTTGTCAACTTTCTTAAAAAAGACTATAACTTCAAGAATATCCCCATTATAGCCATGACCGTCTCTGATGACAGGGAAGTCCGCAACAGCCTGTTTTATACGGGAGTTAATGACTTTTTTCATAAGCCTTTTGATGTGGAGGAGTTCTATCTGCGTCTGAGGGCACATCTTCTCAATAAAATTCTGCTGGACGACATGGAAAAGACAAACAAACTTCTCCAGCTTCAGGCCATTACGGACGGACTCACCGGTATATACAACAGACGCTACTTTTATGAAACACTCAGCAAGGAAGACAGCAGATTCCGCCGCACAAAAGAACCGTATTCAGTGATACTGTTCGATATTGACCATTTCAAAAGAATCAACGACAGGTTCGGGCACATACTTGGTGATGAAGTGATCAGAGAGATAGCCTCTATTGCCCGCTCACTCACGAGAGATTCGGACAGCGTTGCCCGCTACGGCGGTGAGGAGTTTATCATCCTCCTCCCGGAAACCGACTGCGGCGGAGCATACACTCTGGCTGAAAAGCTGCGTAAAACCATTGAATCAACAGTTTTCAAAGGGATCAGCGCCCGCATTACAGGCAGCTTCGGCGTTGCATGCATTTCAGAAACCAGATGCAGCGAGAAGCTGGTTAATCTGGCTGACGAAAGGCTGTATCAGGCAAAAAATATGGGCAGGAACCTTGTGGTAAGCAACGAAACTGTGGTGAAGTAGCTCTTACTGCCTTATAGAAATAAGAAAGCCCCGAACGGCTGTCCGGGGCTGTTGTTTTTTTAAGCTATGCTGCTGTTATTTCGCGTGGCATTTGTTGCAGGATTTGCCCTGAGGAACTTTTTTCGCTACATGGCATTCCCAGCAGAAGTTGTCGTGAGCATCGTTTTTAGTCGCTTTAACTTTGATAGCACCTTTGAAGTTAACTTCTCCGCCTGCTTTAAGGTTTTTAAGCGGACCGCCGTCTGCTTTAACGTGGCAGTCAGTACATTCGTTTTTAGCCTGGTGTACATCGTGGGGGAACTGAACAGCAGCTTTGGAAGGTTCGCCTGCTACCCATGTTTTAAGGTCGATTTTTGCGGGACCAGCCGCGATTGCCGCAGCAACTGCAAAACAGACGACAACCATTGCAACTATGAGTTTTTTCATAATCTTCTCCTTTATGAAATCTATCAGCATAAATTAGCATATGACATTATAATGTCAAGGCTGATTATGTCTGATTTACGTATAATTTGCGGTAAAGAAAAGGTAAAATCCACAATGGCGGACGGTGAAGTGTCCGTATTATTTTGGTATAAATAGAAATTTACCTTTGTGCAAAAAGTTTTGACCATATTCTCTATCCCGCCTTCATATGGAATGCCGGACAGGTTGGCGCTTGTGGCGGTAACTGCGCCGTATTCACGTAAAAAGCCCGCCAGAGGCTCGGTCTTCGGCAGGCGGACCGCAACATTTCCGTTCAGCGTCATTAATGGATGCAGATTTTCCTTTGCCTTAAGAACCAGTGTGCACGGAAACGGACAGTTTTTCAGCAGATTCAGAGCCGCAGGGGATGGTTCTGCTATCTCCTCAACCTGTTTTATTGATCCGACAAGCACAGGAAAGGGTTTGTTCACTTCCCTGCCTTTGATTTCGTAAATTTTCTCATTGGCGGTTATGTCCCGCACGGACGCGCCTATGCCGTAGATTGTATCTGTAGGAAAGATGACGGGCTCGTTTAGTGAGCCCGCCTGAGAGAATATTTTTTTGAATGCGGACGAATCCGCCTTCATTATAAGCATTTTATTGTGCGCCGTTCAGCATTGCCTGTACTTCTTCGTTAGCCTTGTAGACTTCCTGCTTCATGTTCTCTCGGTAGGTTTTCAGTTTTGCGTTAAGCGCAGCATCTGATCTGGCTATTATCTGACATGCGAAAAGAGCTGCGTTTTTTGCTCCTGCGCTGCCGATTGCCATTGTGGCAACAGGTATGCCGCCGGGCATCTGCACCATAGAGAGCAGGGCATCAAGACCGCCTAAGGTTGTAGCGGAAACAGGGACAGCCACAACGGGGAGGTTGGTCTCGCTGGCTACGACACCGGCAAGGTGTGCTGCTGCGCCCGCCAGAGCTATTATCACGGAGAAGCCGTTGTTCTCGGCATTTCTTGCCCATTCTCCTGTGCGTTCGGGGGTTCTGTGTGCGCTTGAAACAATAACTTCGCAGGGCACATTGAAGTCTTTAAGAACCTTAATGGCAGCTTCGGCTATACCGAGGTCTGACTTGCTGCCCATTATGATGCCGACTTTACTCATTTCTTAAGCCTCCTGAGCGCCTTAGCTCCGATGTCTTTACGGAAGTGGGCGTTTGTCCAGTATATTTTTTTCACCGCTTCGTAGGCACGCTCTATGGTTTCCTCAAGGTCTTTACCCCTTGCGGTAACTCCCAGAACGCGTCCTCCGGTGTTTACGGTTGTTTTATCCACAGTTGCGGTTCCCGCGTGGAATACCTTTACGCCTTTTATTTTATCTGCATCTGCTATGCCGTTTATCTCATAGCCTTTTTCATAGTCCTTGGGGTAGCCGCCTGAGGCCATGACAACGCACACAGCGGGTTCTGTACTCCAGTCCGCGCTGATTTCCTTAAGCCTGCCGTCTATGCATGCCTCGAAAATTTCAAGCAGATCGGAATTGAGCCTTGTCAGCACCGGCTGAGTCTCCGGGTCGCCGAAGCGGGCGTTGAACTCAAGCACCTTCACGCCGTCTGCTGTGATCATCAGCCCTGCGTAAATTATACCGACATATTTTATGCCGCGCTTTTTAAACTCGTTTATCAGGGGATAGGCTATTTTCTGCGTTGCGAAATCGAATATTTCATCCGTAACCACGGGTGCGGGGGAGTAGGCGCCCATTCCGCCTGTATTGGGGCCTTTGTCATCGTCGTAAACAGCCTTATGATCCTGACTCGAAACCATCGGCAGAACGGTTTCCCCGTCGGAAAAGGCAAGGTAAGAGGCTTCCTCTCCGTTGAGGAATTCCTCAACCACCACTCTGTTTCCGGCCTCGCCGAAGATATTGTCTATGAAGATCTCTTTCAGTGCGGCTTCCGCTTCCTTCACAGTGAAGGCAACGGTAACACCTTTGCCTGCCGCCAGTCCGTCCGCTTTGATAACGATGGGTGCGCCTTTTTCATGTACATAGGCGTTCGCCGCTTCAAAATCGGTGAACTCCCTGTAAAATGCCGTGGGTATTCCCGCAGCAACCATCATCTCCTTTGCGAAGGCTTTGCTTGCCTCAATCTGCGCTGCCGCTCTGCAAGGACCGAAGACGCGCAGCCCGCGTTCCTGAAAGTAGTCCACTATGCCTGCGGCGAGGGGATCTTCCGGGCCGACAACGGTGAGCGCCACGCCGTTTGTTTTTGCAAAATCCGCAAGCTCCTTAAGGTCGGTGGCTTTTATGCGGATGTTGGTTACTTTGTTTTCCAGAGCGGTTCCGCCGTTGCCGGGAGCAACGAAGATTTCCTCAACCTTGGGATTCTGAGCCAGTTTCCATGCGAGGGCGTGTTCCCTGCCCCCGCTGCCTACAACAAGTATTTTCATTGCTAATCCTTATTTGATGATAGTTCGCAGACAGGTACATCCTGTCCTGCTGCTCACACATTCGCGCCGTGGTAACACGGCTTCACTTCGCACGGCGCAATTCCATCCATGGAATTGTAATGCTATTTTGATGATAGTTCGCAGACAGGTACATCCTGTCCTGCTGCTCACGCATTCGTGGTCAGGCAATGTGTGATTTATTCATTAAAATCTCCCCCTGCCCCTCTTTATGAAAGAGGGGTGTTCTTATCAGCTTCCCCCTTTTTTAAAGGGGGATAGAGGGGGATTTTGTAGGTGAACTTAAGTTTGTTTTTCTGCTTGCCGCCAATTTTAATGTTTAAAGTGACGGATGCCGGTGAAGATCATGGCTATGCCGTGCTCATCCGCAGCCTGAATGACTTCCTCATCCCTGATTGAGCCGCCGGGGGAGATTATGGCAGTTATGCCCTGTTCAGCCGCCTGATCCACGCTGTCGCGGAAGGGGAAGAACGCATCGCTTGCCATTACGCATCCCTGAAGGGGTTTTTTCGCCTTGAAAGCGGCTATTCTGGCGGAGTCAACACGGCTCATCTGCCCTGCGCCCACACCTATGGACTGATATTCGTTGGCGTATATTATCGCGTTTGATTTAACATGTTTCGCAACTTTCCATGCAAAAGCCATGGCCTTAAGCTCGCCTTCGGTGGGTTTGCGTTTGGAGGGTGAAGGGAGGGCGGCTATGTCGTCAAAGGAGTGAAGGTCTCTGTCCTGAAGCAGAACGCCGCCTGTGACCTTTTTAACGTCAAGCTCATTGTCCCTCGCTCCGGAGAGATCACCTATCTCTATGAGACGGAGGTTCTTTTTCTGTTCAAGGATCTCTTTTGCCTCTTTGCTGAATGAGGGTGCGACTATGACCTCAAGGAAAAGCTCGGCGAGTTTTTCCGCAGTGGCCTTGTCCACCTCCCTGTTAGCGCCGACTATGCCGCCGAATGCGCTCACGGGGTCGCACTCAAGGGCGCGCTCGTAAGCCTCAAGGAGGGTTGAGCCTGTGGCTGTGCCGCAGGGGTTGGTGTGTTTTATGATTGTGATCGCCGGTTCTCCGCAGAAGTCCTTTATGATCTCAGCAGCGGCGTTGATGTCTACTATGTTATTGAAGGAAAGCTCTTTTCCGTGGAGCTGAACCCCGGTGGAAACGCCCGGCTCCTTAATAAGGGGCTGAACGTAAAAAGCTGAGTCCTGATGAGGGTTTTCGCCGTAGCGCATACCCTGTTTCTTGCGCGCGGGGAGGGTGTATTCATCGGGGAACTTAACACCCAGAAGGTTGTTGAAGAAGCCTGCGATGATGCTGTCATACAGCGCAGTGTGTCCGTATGCCTTTCTTGCCAGATCGCGTCTGGTTTCAAGGGTGGTTCCGCCCTGTGCGTCCATTTCGGTTATAACGCGTTTGTAATCCGCTCCGTCCACTATGATAGTTACGAACTTGTGGTTTTTAGCGGCGCTTCTCACCATGGACGGGCCGCCTATGTCTATGTTTTCGATTATTTCGTCAAGACTTACGCCAGCTTTACAGACAGTTTCCTCAAAGGGGTAAAGGTTGACGGCAACAATATCAATGTTTTTGAGGCCGTGCTCCTTCATGGTTTTCTGGTGTTCCGCATCGTCACGGACGTTAAGGATGCCGCCGTGCACTCTGGGGTGAAGGGTTTTTACCCTGCCGTCCAGCATTTCGGGAAATCCGGTGAACTCACCTATTTCTGTGATTCTGATTCCGCTTTCTTTCAGAAGTTTGGCTGTCCCGCCTGTGGAGATTATTTCAACCCCTCTTGCGGCAAGCTCTTTTGCGAATTCGGCTACGCCTTCTTTCTTGGAAACGCTGATCAGCGCTCTTTCAGGTTTTACTATCATTTCTTCTCACTCCTTTTATGAAGAAAAAGGTCAAGCATAAGCAAGCAGACCCCTACGGATATAGCACTGTCCGCCACGTTGAAGGCAGGCCAGTGGTAATCTGATACATAAAAATCCAGAAAATCCACCACTTTTCCGATGTAAACCCTATCTATAAAATTGCCGACCGCTCCGGCAATAATAAGCGTGTAAGAGAACGCCCTCAGCTTCATCTCGTGTTCTTTGTAAAGCAGATAACCCACAGCGGCTATCGCTATAAGAGTAACCAGAACAAAGAAAAGCTGACGGTAGCTTTCGTTCATTTTAGCCAGAAAACCGAAAGCTGCGCCCGGATTCAGTATGTAGGTCAGGTTGAAGAATCCGGGTATGACCTCACGGGTTTCATGGAGCATGAACGTGTTTTTGACTATGATCTTCGTAGCCTGATCAACAATGAGCAGGACGGCGAAAAGAGGGATAAGGACTTTTTTCATATCAGCTTATCGCCTCGGCGCATCTTGAGCAGATTGTCGGGTGAGCGGGGTCAGCCCCCACTGTGGGAACCTGACACCAGCATCTCTCGCACTTCTGATTTGCGGATGCGCTTGCTATTACCTTCACAGTTTTGTCCTCAGACGTGTAAGCACCTTCAAGGGTGTTTATGTCCGTAAGCTCAAGTTCTGAGACTATGAAGATTTTCTCTATCCCCTCATCTGCTGACATGATTTCTCTGTCGGCTTCTGAGAGTCCGACGATAACCTTCGCACCGAGAGAATGCCCTATAACTTTTTCTGTTCTGGCAAGTTCAAGGGCTTTGTTGACTTCTCTTCTTATCTCTATGATTCTGTTCCATTTCGCTTCAAGTTTTTCATCTTTCAGAGGGAGAACCTTGGGGAAAAGTTCCTCGAAAACAAGTTCGCTTTTGCCGCTCCAGCCGGGGATGAACTCCCATATCTCGTCCGCAGTGAAGGAGAGAATGGGAGCCATTACTATGCTCATCTCTCTTGTTATGGTGAAAAGCGCTGTCTGCGCTGATCTGCGCTGGTGCGAATCCTTTCTGTATGCGTAAACCCTGTCCTTTATTATATCAAGATAGAAGGAACTGAGGTCGTTTATGCAGAAGTTCAGGAACGTGTGGTAAAACACGTGGAACTGGTATCTGTCATATGCGTTGTAGATGCGCTCCTTCACAGCCTGCCAGCGGATCAGGGCATATTTGTCCAGATCAAGCAGCTTATCGTATTCAACCATGTCTGTATCGGGGTTGAAGTCGGATATTACGCCGAGGAGGTATCTGGCCGTGTTGCGGATCTTCCTGTAGGATTCCACAAGGCGGCTTATTATGTCATCGGAGATTCTTATGTCTTCCGAGTAGTCTTCCGCAGAAACCCAGAGGCGGAGAACCTCTGCGCCGTATTTCTTTATTATTTCATCAGGAGCCACAACATTGCCGGAGGACTTGGACATTTTGCGCCCTTTGCCGTCCACAACAAATCCGTGGGTGAGTATCTCGTCATACGGCGCTCTGCCCCTTGTGCCGACTGACTCAAGGAGTGTGCTGTGGAACCAGCCCCTGTGCTGGTCGCTCCCTTCAAGGTACATGTTCACAGGCCAGCCGAGCTCTTTTCTCTCCTCGCACACGGCGGAGTGAGAAACGCCGGAATCGAACCATACATCAAGGATGTCCGTCTCTTTTTTCAGCCTTGCGCCGCCGCATTTCGGGCATTTGGCATCCTTGCCGATAAACTCCTCCGCTTCCATGTCGAACCATGCGTCTGCGCCGTGCTCACGGAAAGAGGCGAGAACTTTTTCCTGAACATCCTTCGGTATATATACCTCATCGCAGTCCTGGCAGGTGAAAACGGCTATGGGTACGCCCCATGTCCTCTGGCGGCTGATGCACCAGTCCGGCCTGTGCTCTATCATAGCGTTGATTCTGTTCTGTCCCCATGCGGGAACCCACTGAACCCTCTTTATCTCGTCCAGCGCCTTTTTGCGCAGGTCATTGGTTTCCATGGATATAAACCACTGTGGGGTGGCGCGGAATATTACGGGGTTTTTGCAGCGCCAGCAGTGGGGGTAGGAGTGCTCTATTTTACCGTGGGAGAGAAGAACGCCGCTTTCATCAAGGAGTTCGACTATCTTGGGGTTGGCTTTGTTTATGTGCTCTCCTGCGAATATTTCAGTGTCCTTTTTAAACACACCGTAATCGTCCACAGGGTTAAGCACCTCAAGGCCGTATCTGAGACCGACAACATAGTCCTCCTGACCGTGGCCGGGGGCTGTGTGGACAAGTCCCGTGCCCGCTTCAAGGGTTACGTGATCGCCGAGGATTATTGCTGAATCCCTGTCATAGAAGGGGTGCTTGTTTTTTATACCTTCGAGATCCGCCCCTTTGAAGGTTGCCGTTTTTTCGTAAGCGGTTATCTTAAACTCGCCGAGAAGCTTTTCAAGAAGCTCTTCCGCAACGACTATGTATTCGCCGCCGAGATTTTTGTTATCCGCCTCGGTGACTTTTACGAGAGCGTAAACAAAATCGGGATGAACGCAGACGGCAAGGTTCGCAGGGAGTGTCCATGGCGTGGTTGTCCAGATTACGGATGACACCTTATCTGATGCCGCAAGTCCGAGCTTTGCCTTGTCAGCGTCACGGACGGGGAATTTGACATATATGGAGTGTGATGTGTGGTTATCGTACTCCACCTCCGCCTCGGCGAGGGCGGTAACGCAGCTTGTGCACCAGTAAACGGGCTTTGAACCTTTGTAAACTCCGCCGTTGTTGAAGAATCTGTAAAGCTCCTCAAGGGTTTTGGCTTCGTAAACATGATCCATGGTTATGTACGGGTTGTCCCAGTCGCCGAAACCGCCGAGACGCTTGAACTCTTCCCTCTGTATGTTTATGAACTCTGTTGCGTATTCACGGCAGAGCTTTCTTATCTGAGATTTTGAGAGCTCATGCTTCTTGCTGCCGAGCTTTTTATCCACCTGATGTTCAATGGGCAGACCGTGGCAGTCCCATCCGGGGATGTAGGGCGCCTGACGGCCTTCAAATGATTTTACCTTCACCACGAAATCTTTAAGAATTTTGTTCAGTGCGTGTCCGATGTGGATATGGCCGTTTGCATATGGAGGGCCGTCATGGAGAATGTATTTTTCGCAGTTTTCCCTTTTTTTCATTATTTTGGAATATGCGTTCTCTTCGTCCCATTTTTTTATGCGTTCCGGCTCTCTCACGGAGAGGTTGGCTTTCATGGGAAATCCGGTTTCCGGGAGATTCAGCGTGCTTTTGTAATCCATCGCGACAGCACTCCTTTATGATTTATTGGGGGAGAAAATACATATCACTAAAAAGAGCATTAATCAAGAGAGGGATGGTGTTTTGACGCTGTCAGACGGCTGTTTTATTATGGCGAATAAAACACAAACGGGTATAAAGATTGGAAGAAATGTGTGATAATGCCCCCTCAGAAAGCTCACGGAGTTTTTAAATTATATGAAAACCGTTCTCGCAGTTGATTTCCGTATGTGCAGAGCATCCGGCATAGGGACATACATAAGAAATATTGTGCCTTTCCTTATTGATTCATTTGATATAACCCTTCTCGGCAATCCGGAGGAGATAAGGACGTTCACTTGGGCAGACAGAGTGAAGCTTATAGAAACATCATCCGGGATATATTCTGTCAGGGAGCAGGCTGAGCTTTTCAGGAAGGTTCCGCGCTGTGATGTATTCTGGTCGCCGCACTACAATGTTCCGCTTCTGCCCCTGCGGGCTGGGAAAAGGCTTGTGACGGTTCATGATGCTTATCATCTGGCGGCGGAAAGCGGCATATTCTCCGCAGTGCAGAGAGCATATGCGAAGTTTGTCATGCGCCGCGCCGTCACATTGTCTGATATTGTGCTCACTGTTTCGGAATTTTCCAAAACAGAGATTCTGAAATACTGCCCGGCGGATGCGGCAAAGATAAAGGTTGTTTACAACGCAGTGGACGAAAAACTTTTCAGCGGAGCCAGGAACACTGATGTCATAAAAAAGTATTCCCTGCCGGATGACTACATTCTCTTTGTCGGCAATGTGAAGCCGAACAAGAATCTGATCACTCTGCTGAGGGCTATGGATCTGATGGAGGGTGTGAATCTGGTCATAGCGGGTAAAAAGGACGGGTTCATAACGGGTGATTCCGCAGTTGCTGCTATGGTGAACGGATCTGAAAAACTGAAAAGCCGGGTGTTTTTCACCGGCTATATAGATGATGCGGACATCCCTTCTGTGTATGCCGCCGCGTCGGTATTTGTCTTTCCCTCTCTTTATGAAGGTTTCGGCATTCCGCCCCTTGAGGCGCAGGCAAGCGGATGTCCTGTTGTTTCATCCCCTGCTGCAAGCCTGAGGGAGGTCTGCGCGGAGAGCGTTGTTTACTGCGATCCGCTGAATCCGGCGGATATAGCGGAAAAGGTTCTGAGTGTGCGTAATTCCGCGGAACTGCGCACCGGATTGATAAATAAAGGGTATGAAAATATCCGGCGCTTCGGCTGGGAGAAATCGGCACGGAAGATTGAGGAAATAATAAAGGGGATGTGACGCAGGATAAAGCCCGCCGTGCGGTGTATGGGAAATCCTCCCCCGCCCTCCTTTGATGGCTTTGCTTCTGTCATTCTGAACGCAGTGGAGAATCTCTTATTTGATTATGCTGAGACTCTTCGCTTTGCTCAGAGTGACCTGTGGCTGAAAAAAAAAGACTCTGGCAACTCCAAGGATGGAAATGCGCCGTGCGTAGCGAAGGTTTGCTTTGCAAACCGCGAGCGTGTACAAAAATCCCGCAGGACGCGGGATTTTTGTTATTAATTAGACTTTTTTCGGAACCTGTGGTAACTTTTGCTGTCTTTAGGATTAGTTTTACTAATCTATATTAAAAGGAGCTTTGAATTATGAAAAAGTGCATTTTGGCCGTTCTTCTGCTTGTTTCACTCGCAGCATGCGGCGCACAGAAGGAAACCGCGAAGCCTGAGGCGGACGTTTCCGCAGTTATGAAGGAAAATCTCGGCAAGTTTTTCACTTCCAAAAACATGAACGATGTTACCTACGAAGTTGAAGTTATCGAACCTGTGGAAGGTGTTGAGGCGCTCAAATTTGTTAAGCTTACGTTCAAAGATGCTGAAAGAAGCCAGGAGCAGTATGTATTTACCGATGGAAAATACATCATTCCCGACATTACAGAAGTTGCTACAGGCACAGGGATTAAAGATAAGCTTGTTTTCAAGAACACTCCCCCCGCAAACATTGACCTCAGCAAGCTGACCCTCGCATACGGCAATAAAGACGCTAAAAACTACATTGTAGAAGTAAGCGACTTTCAGTGCCCCTACTGCAGAAGGACACATGAGTACCTGAAAGAAAAACTCGCAGGAAAGGATGTCGCAATATACTTTATGCACTTCCCCCTCGCTTTCCACCCGAAAGCAGAGCTTTACGCGAGAGTGTTTGAAGCGGGAATGGCTCAGAACGCCAATTTCTATGATGATCTCTACAGCACAACCCCTGATTTCGATGCGAAAACAGATGCGGAAATTATAGATTTCTTTGCTGCTAAAACTGCTGATGCTGCTGCTTTTAAAGCACTTGTAAATGACAATGCAACAGTCGGAAAAATCGCTGAGCAGATGCAGGCCGCACAGGCTATGGGCGTCAGCGGAACACCTGCGCTTTACTTCAACGGCAAGCTTATAGGCGGATTTAAACCCCCAATGTTTGACCTTGCCATCGAAACATTCAAATAGAGAAGGCCTTGAATATAAAATCCTGCGGGAGAAGCACTTCCGCAGGATTTCCTTGTTGCGGGGCGAATTATGACCCGATAAATTTGTCTTGCAGTTGTCAGGTTTAACGCTTATATAAACAGTCGATACTGCGGATAGGCAAAACTGATTTGTATTTAAGTTATCTTTTTTATGCTGAACTGTTATGCAGTTATAAAGGTTCAGCATAGCAAAGAAATATACAAAAATTCAAATACGGACAGGCACAGTCCGCAATATTTTAAGGAAGGTGTAGTAATGGCAGCGCCCTTGGATTTTGAAGCCCCGATTATTGAGATAGAAAATAAGATAGCCGAAATAAAGAATATGTCCTCCCTCTCCGACTCTGAAATGCAGAAGGAGATGGACTCTCTCCAGAAAAGGCTTGAGAGAGTAAAAGCAAATATATACCAGCGTCTTACGCCGTCACAGAAGCTTATGGTGGCGCGCCACCCCGAACGCCCCTATACCCTTGACTTCATCAAGCTTATGTTTACCGACTTTCTGGAGCTTCACGGCGACAGGCTGTTCAGGGATGATCAGGCTATAGTGTGCGGCATGGCGAATTTTAATGATGCTCCTGTGATGGTAATAGGCCACCAGAAGGGGCGCAACACAAAGGAGAACATCCGCAGGAACTTCGGTATGGCAAGTCCCGAAGGCTACCGCAAGGCGCAGAGGATGTTTGATATGGCTGAGAGATTCGGCAGACCGGTAATAACATTTGTTGATACACCCGGAGCTTATCCCGGAATAGAGGCGGAAGAAAGAGGACAGGCTGAGGCGATAGCCAAAAGCCTTATGGTTATGGCTGAGCTTACAGTACCCATGATTACCGTAATCACGGGTGAAGGCGGCTCAGGCGGGGCGCTGGCGATAGCTATGGGCAACCGTGTTCTCATGCTTGAGCATTCCACATATTCAGTCATCAGCCCCGAAGGCTGCGCGTCTATCCTCTGGAAGGATGCCTCCTACGCCGGGCGTGCGGCTGAGGCTCTGAAACTCACCGCTCAGGATCTCAAAGAGCTTGAAGTGATTGATGAAATAGTAAACGAACCCCTCGGCGGGGCCCACAGAAATCATCACCAGACGGCTCATACCCTCAAAGGTGTGATAGCCCGCCATCTTAAAGAGATTAAGTCTCTCTCACCTAAACAGGTTTTTGAGCAGAGATACGAAAAATTCCGCAACATGGGTGTTTTCGCGGAGTAATGATGAAAGAGATCATCCGCCTCCCCGAAAGCGTTTCGAATAAGGTTGCGGCGGGCGAGGTGGTGGAAAAGCCGCTGAATGCCGTGAAGGAACTGATGGAAAACTCAGTTGACGCAGGCGCAGACAGCATTTCCGTTGAAATAGAGGAGGGGGGGCTGTCCCTCATCCGTATAACCGACAACGGGCGGGGAATCCTTAAGGAGGATCTGCCCGCCGCCGTTGAAAGGTTCGCCACCAGCAAAATAAGAGACATCGACGACATCTGGAACATACATTCCTACGGTTTCAGGGGCGAAGCCCTTGCCGCCATATCATCCGTAAGCGATTTTTCCATAATGAGTGCCAGAGAAGGCGAGGGGAACGAGCTCCGCGTGAAGTTCGGCGCTGCGGAACCTTTGCGTCCCGCTCCGTCCGTTCAGGGCACATGCGTGGCAGTGAAGGAACTTTTCCGCAATGTTCCCGCAAGGCTGAAATTTTTCGGCAGCCCGCAGGGGCTTGAACGTGAAATAATCAGGTTTGTTAAACAGTTTGCTGTTTTTACCGACGGTGTGTCCGTTCGTGTTAAAAGCAATTCAAAGGAAGTGTTTTCCGCAGGGCGGGATGAAAGCTTTCTCCTTAAGGCAAAAACCGCTCTGGGTGTGGATGAACTTATTTACGGAGAGAAGGAGTACAGCGGCGTTTTCGTGCGCATGGCAGCCAGCCTCCCCACAGTGCAGAGATACAGAAGAGACGCGATGATAGTCGCCGTTAACGGGCGTGTGGTGAAGGATGCCGCAGTTGTTCAGGCGGTTGTTCAGGCTTACCACAGGCTCATTCCCGAAAACAGATACCCTGCCTGCGCAGTGGAGATAAAGGTGCGTCCGGAGGATGTGGACGTGAACGTGCATCCTGCCAAAGCTGTTGTTAAAATGCTGAACTCGCGGGATATTTTCGGCATGGTTCATGACTGCGTTAAGGAAACTCTCGATAATAAGAAAAATGCACCCGCCGGACAGGAAGATACCGCCGTGAATGTCATGCCCGACTGGTTCGGTGCGGAACCATCAGAGCAGAAGGAATATTTTGTGGCGGAAGCCAGACCCACCTTCGACATAACCTCCGTTATGGAGACAGTTCAGGAAAAGCCAAGTTATTCAAATACATACAGGGAACATCCTCAGGCTCAGAAGCCAGTATACGAAGAACGCCCCTACCGCATAATCGGTCAGGCGTTTGACTCGCTGATAATATGCGAGATGAACGGCAGCGTGTTCTTCGTTGATCAGCATGTGGCGCATGAGCGTGTGCTTTATGAGAAGTTCCTCAACGAAAAAAATGTGAACATACCTTCCATAGTTCTGTTTGAACCTATGGTTATGGAGGCGGATGCGGAAGAGCTCAGAGCCGCTGAGGAGAATGCGGAGGATCTGGCTGCTTTCGGCTTCGGGCTTGAAGTTTTCGGTACTGACAGCCTGAAAATAGTCCGTGTTCCGGCGGATATTCTCAAACGCAACATAGAGAAGGAAATAAGGGAGATGCTCTCCGAAATGGCAGAGTGCGCCAAGGGCAGACAGGAGGATTCCAGAATCCTCACCATGTCCTGCAAATGCGCGGTCAAGGCGGGGGAGAAGCTCACATTTCCCGAAATGGACAGGATAATGGCTGACCTGCTGAAAACCTCCAACCCGCATACATGCCCGCACGGAAGGCCTATAACCTACTCACTGGACAAGGAAACCCTGTTCAGGAAATTCAACAGATGATTATTCCTATAATAACAGGGGCAACAGGCACGGGCAAAACCGCACTGGCCATAGAGCTTGCGCTCCGACATAATGCAGAGATAATAAGCGCTGATGCTTATCAGGTTTACAGAGGCATGGACATAGGCACTGCCAAGCCCTCCGGTGAGGAGCTTGCGGCGGTTCCCCATCACCTCATAGATATTCTTGACCCTGACCAGACCTACTCCGCAGGTGATTTTTTTGAGCATGCGGAAAAGCTGATTGATGATATAATCTCACGTGGCAGGCTGCCTGTCATCGCAGGCGGAACAGGGCTCTATGCGGAAACTCTCATAAAAGGGATTTTCAGTGCACCGGAGCGGGATGAAAATTTCAGAGCCGCGTTGGAGGAAGAGGGAGGAAAGCACGGCTTTGCCCTTCTGCATGAAAGGCTTAAGTCTGTTGACCCTGAATTTGCCGCATCCGTCCCTCCGTCCGATAAAACAAGGATAATCCGTGGGCTTGAGATAAATGCTCTGTGCAAAATGAATGTTCGTGAGGCGCAGAGAGTTTTTCATGTTAACCCGAAGCATAAATATTCCGTCTTTATTATAACGGATGAACGTGAGCGGATGTATGCCCGCATAAACGAACGTGTTGTGAAGATGTTTGATGCGGGCTGGGCGGATGAGGTGAAAAACCTGCTGGGCTGCGGTTATAACGAGAACATGCAGTCCTTTAAGGCGATAGGCTATCGCGAAACTGCGGCACTTGTGAAGGGGGAGGCTGATTTTCCTTCGGTTCTGGCATCTGTTCAGCAGAAGACCCGCAACTTCGCCAAGCGGCAGGTTACATGGTTCGGGCATATGGACGGACTGACTAAACTCCGCGCAGGGGATGACAAAAACTCAGACCAGCTTTCCGCATTCATACGCGATTATTGGACTTGAAAAAAAATTAACCCTGACTTATACTTGTGAATTAACGTTATTATTACTCCTGGGGGTATTATGAGCAAAAAAGTCAACATTCAGGATGTTTTTCTTAACCATATCAGGAAAAGACGCATCGCTGTGACTATTTATTTGGTTAACGGAGTCAAGATAGAAGGACTTATAAAGGGGTTCGACAACTTTGTGATCATTTTGAAGGATGATTCCCAGAAAATGATCTACAAACACGCAGTGTCAACTATCGAGCCTTCCGAGGAAATCGACGAAATAGAAATGGCCTGATGGTTTTCGGCGGCGGTTTCAGAGAACCTTTAAGGGTTATTTATTTTAACGCGGTTCTGTACAACAGGGAATATTTCCCTGAGCCTGATGCCGCCATCGTCAGTATCTTCGGGAAGCCCTTATTTAAGTCTCCTGAGTTTGATTTCAGCCATACGGAATACTACACCCCGGAAATGGGCAGACCACAGTCGAAATATTTCGCAGGGTATGAGGTTATAGATTCGCCGGAGAGACTGGCGGAGTTCAAGATTAAGGCTGTGGAGCTTGAAAACAGCCTTATGAGGGACGGAAAAAGATTTATAAACGTAGATCCCGGTTATGTGGCGCTTGAAAAAGTTGTCGCTGCCAGCACAAAGAATTTTACCCACAGAATATACATAGGCGGCAGAATTTATGCCGACCTTCAGCTTCAGAGAAGAAAAAACGCCTATCAGCCTCTGCCGTGGACCTTTCAGGACTACACATTTCCGCAGGCGCTGGAGTTTTTTGAGAAAATGCGAAACCACCTGATCGCAGAGACTGCAGCGGCTGGTTCATCTGAATAGATATATTGCGGCAGAGGGCATGATGGAGATTTCCACTTCTTCGTTTCTCACTTCAGAAACGGATGACGGCACTGCATCAATAATTTTTGCGGAAAACCGAGTACCCGCAGGGGACGAGCCTCTGTGGGTGAAGTGCGTTCTGGAGAAGCGGCGAACCCTTGCAAAGCCCATGTTTGAATGGCTTAAGGACAGAGCGGATCTCTACGGAGCGCTCTGCACGGAGCCTTCACTCAGCGGTGATCTGTTCATTTTCCTTTGCCGGATGATGAAAAATTCGCCGGAGTTTTTTGCGGCTGCTGCGGCGAATAAGGGTCTGCGGACGGATATTTTCACTGCATTTGCCCAGTCCGCGGAGGAAGAGATTCTGGAAAATCTGGCGGATGCTGATATTCTGGTGGATGAACCGTCTCTGGCGGTGCTTCTTTTGAAAAACCCGTTTCTCAGCGATCATACAGCGGCGAGAGTTACGGGCATATCCGGCTGGCAGCCGGATTTTGAGACCAAAAAAGAGCTTGAGGAAAACCTCTACGGGCAGATTCAGAAAATGAGCATTGCCCAGAAGATAAAACTTGCCTCCAAAGGGAACAAACAGGCGCGCGGGCTGCTGGTTCGCAGTCCTAACAAGCAGATTTCATCTGCCGTTATGCGCAATCCCAGAATGACCGAGGATGAGGTTGAGTTCCTTGTGAAGAACAAAAGCACGTCGGAGCATATTTTCCGCGAAGTTGCCTTGAACAAGGAATGGATGAAAAGTTATACTATCATCAGCGCCATAGTCAGAAACCCCAAAACCCCTCTGGATATAACAATGGGGCTGGTGGGCAGGCTTATGTTTCAGGATGTCGAGTATATTTCCCGTTCAAAGGAAGTGCCCGCCACACTGAGACAGGCTGCGGCGAGAATTGTGGAGCAGAAGGCGAAAAAACCATGAAAGCAGGCTTAATTTACTTTGCACTGATAGCGGGACTTGTGCTTTACCTTTTTTTCGGCCACAACGGCGTGCTGAAATACAGGGAGCTGGTAGGGCTCAAAAACACTTATGAAGCTCAGATTATGGAGATGGATTCCAAGATCAGGAGCCTTCAGAAAGAGCTTGAAGCAATAAAAAAAGATAAGGAATATCTGGAGCTTCTCATCAGAAAAGAGCTTAATATGCGCTCACCGGATGAGGACATTTATATTATAGGCAATGAAGCGGTTCACAGTAACGGAGATAACCGAAGCAATTAAAAATCTGCTTGAGGGCACTTTCAGGGACACAGTCACCATCAGCGGGGAGATAACAGGTTTTTCTGTTTCACCCAGAGGGCATCTGTATTTCTCACTGAAAGACGACAAGGCGAAGATCAGGGTGGCTATGTTCAAAAACGCCGCCGTGTCCGCCCGCTCATACACGCCCAAAAACGGAGATTCCGTTGAGGTGACCGGGGAGCTTAAGCTCTACGAATCTGACGGGGCATACCAGATCATCGCCCGGAAGATTGAGTACGACTCCGTGGGGCTCTTCTGGCAGAAGTTTGAGGAAACCAAGCGCAGGCTTGAGGCCGAAGGGCTTTTTGACGAAGCCCGCAAAAAGAATATTCCCGAACTGCCGGAGCGCATAGCTCTTATAACCTCACCCACGGGTGCGGCTGTTACGGATTTTATAACCACCGCAAAAAAGACCGGCGGCAGGTTTGTGATTGATATATGGCCTGTGCCTGTTCAGGGCAAGGAAGCGGCGCTGCCTATTATAAAGGCGCTGAACACGGCGGGAAGCCTTACGCAGGTGTATGATGCAGTTGTGCTTATGCGCGGCGGCGGCTCGCTTGAGGACCTGGCTGTTTTCAGCGAGGAGAACGTAGCCAGAGCGGTTGCGGCGACGAAGGTTCCGTGTATTTCCGCTGTCGGGCATGAGAGAGATTTCTCCATATGCGACTTCACGGCGGATCTGAGGGTCGCCACACCCACTGCGGCTGCGGTCAAACTTTCTGAGGGCTACGCTGTCAGAGAAAAAGAGATTGCGGTTTATCAGGGCAGGCTCGGCTCATTCATGGAGAACAGGCTCAACCGCTTAAACCAGCGGATGGACTTTCTGGGGCGCAGGCTGGGAGCTTCTTCCCCTGCGGCTAAGATAGCCTCTCTTAAGAATATGCTGGGTGCGCGTGAGCAGAAAATAGCCTCGAAGATGAAGGAAAGGCTTTTCGGCGTTTCCAGAAAGCTGGACACCTGCGCCGGGGTGATAAGAAAACACCATCCGGGCATACGGCTGGAAAGAATGAAAAACAGAACGGACAGCGCTTTGAGGATGCTTAAAACTCTCTCGCTGGACGCATTAAAGGAAAATAAACAGAAACTTGAGCTCCTCAGCGCGAGGCTCGGCGGGGTCAGCCCCGAAAAGGCTCTGGAAAGAGGCTATGCGCTGGTAAGCATAAACAACAGGTTGGTCAGGAAGGCAAAAGACGTCCATCTCGAAGATGAACTTGAAATTAGATTCAATGACGGCTATATTAACACCTTCGTCACCGGCAGGAAACTTTCGGAGGATGGCAATGGAAAGAATCCCGATAACAAAAGAAGGGTTTCAAAAGATCAAAAAAGAGCTGGAAAGGCTCAAAACGACTGAAAGAAAGGAAGCTGTTGAAGCTATAGCCGAGGCGAGAAGCCACGGTGACTTAAGCGAAAACGCCGAGTATGATGCCGCCAAGGAAAGGCAGGGTATGATAGAAGCGCGTATAGCCGAGCTGGAAGGCAAGATCGGCAGGTTCGACGTTATAGATATATCTTCGCTCTCCTCCGATAAGGTTATTTTCGGCGCTACTGTAACAGTGGAAAATGTTGATACAGAAGAAAGAAAAACCTACAAGATAGTCGGGCCGGACGAGGCGGACATCAGCAGCGGAACAATTTCTATCCTCTCTCCGCTCTCCAGAGCGCTTGTGAATAAAAAAGTCGGCGATGAGACTATTGTTCAGGCTCCCGGCGGCGAAATCGAATACGAAATTATAGAAATATCCTTCAAATAAATTCTCAGCATCAGGCGCTCCCGTTTTCCGGGAGCGTTTTTTGTTCCTTTTACCTGTACTTTTCTATCACCCGCGGGTTATTTTAGCTGTATAATATATTTTATATTCAGGTTTCTTAACCAGTCAGGAGGAAACTATGCATTTCGGCAGGACAGCCTTAATAGTTCTTACGGTGTTTTCCACTTTTTCAGTTATAAAAGCTGAGACTTTTGAAGAATATATGAAATCGCAGATGGACGAGTTCCAGCAGTTTAAGGATGAAAGGGACAAGGAATTTACTGCATTTCTGAAAGAGATGTGGATCA
Source organism: Geovibrio ferrireducens (assembly GCF_026226615.1). Taxonomy (NCBI): domain Bacteria; kingdom Pseudomonadati; phylum Deferribacterota; class Deferribacteres; order Deferribacterales; family Geovibrionaceae; genus Geovibrio; species Geovibrio ferrireducens. The sequence goes on along the minus strand of NZ_JAJAPB010000016.1, from coordinate 1,727 downwards.
GGGTCGAGACCGAGGAGCCCGTCAAGCAGATTGACGAACCTAAGCCGATCAAAATACCCGTTGCGCCGCCGCATGTGGAAAAAGCTCCCATTCCGGTGGTGAAACCCACACCTCCCAGACCTGTTGAGGTTCCTGAACCTGCAAAACCCGTTCCTCCCGCCCCTCCGGCTCCTGTGGCGAAGCCTGAACCGAAGCCCGAACCTGTGCCTGTACCGATCGTGAAGCCTGAACCGAAGCCCGAACCTGTGCCTGTACCGATCGTGAAACCTGAACCGAAGCCTGAACCTGCTCCAGTGGCAAAGCCTGAACCTGCACCGGTTGCGAAACCTCAGCCTGATGTGGCTGTAATCCCTCAGCCTGTTCCGGTTCCTGTTCCTGCGCCTGTGGTTGTTGCTCCCCCTGCGATCAAGGGGAGGGCTCTTGAGTTTGTCTTCTTCGGCAGCCCCATAAAAGTCGGCTATGATACCAAGCTCCAGCTTGGCGCGGAAGCTCCCCTCAGCGGCAGCAAACTGGGCGAATTCTGGGAAAAGGCAGCTCTGGCTGACTATGAACCCCTGATGAATAACCTGCTTAAATACAGAAAAGATCTCAAAATGACCGACTGGGGTTTCATTCTCCTTGTCAGTGAGGCCTCCGGTAAAATAGCAGCCGACAGAAACGGCAAGGTTCTGCTCACATGGTTCATACTCAGCAAAGCCGGATATGAAACAAGAACCGCCTATGACAAGGAGAACGTTTACCTTCTTGTTCCGGCAAATACCAGACTTTACGGAGTTTCGTTCTTCACGCTTAACGACAAAAGATATTACGCTGTCTCCGCAGACGGATTTATAAATAATCTGGGCAGTGTATACACCTATGAAAAAAGCTACCCGAAGGCAGACAGGGCTATGGATTTCCGTATGACCGACTACCCCGACCTCGGCAGGAAAGTTTCAGAGCGCAGCCTGAGCTTCACCTACGGCGGGCAGACTTTCAACATTAAAGTTCCTTATAACATGAATGATATAGTTTACCTGAAATACCACCCGCAGACAGATGTGAGCCTTTACGGAGAGGCCGGGCTTCCCGACTGGGCCGGCAAGCCGCTTCTGGCTCAGCTTACGCCGATTATCAAAGGCAAGAGCGATGAGGAGGCGGTGAACATCATCCTGAAATTTGTGCAGACAGCCTTCAAATACGCCACAGACGACCAGCAGTTCGGGCGGGAGAAGTTCCTTTTTGCCATGGAGACAATCTATTACCCGTACTCCGACTGCGAGGACAGGAGCATACTGTTCACGTACCTTGTGAGACAGCTTCTTAAGCTTGATACGGTTTTTCTGGACTATCCGGGACATATCGCGGCGGCAGTGGCATTTAAATCCAATGTGAAAGGGGACTATGTTTCCTTTGAGGGCAAACGCTACACAGTAACCGACCCGACATATATTAACGCTACAATCGGCATGACAATGCCGCAGTTTGCTAAAAATGCGCCGAAGGTTGTGAAGTTTTAGCTTGCGGCGGGGCTTGACTCAGGGCGTATTAAATCCCCCTCCGGTCCCCCTTTATAAAAGGGGGAAGCTGTTGCAGCTGAGTGCAAAACACTCTTCTTTGACAAAGGAGGGCAGGGGATGATTTATGAAAAGGCAAAAAACTCAGACTGCCGCGTCGCTCCCGCTCCTCGCAGTTGTATATGTCAAGTAATTCGAGGACAAATATCGTTTAACTGCTGCGGTGTTTTT